>CAYMGW010000319.1:0-3084 GCA_964390085.1 uncultured Tissierella sp. | reverse complement strand
TTCTATCTTCTTCTCTTTTCCATGGGTCTATGATTGCTAAGCCACCTGAGCTATCCTTTGCAGAATAATAACCTGTACCATCGTTATATCCTGATGAGGCAAAAGGAAATCCACCTATAAATGTGGATAATGGTACAATTCTATTGATTATATTTTCTATTTCTTTTTCAGAACTATAGAAGGGCGATAATTGTTTAAAACCTTCTTCTTGAAGATGTGATAATCCTCTTAATCTACAATTTACTGAGGTTACTCTACTTTCTACTTTTCTACATGCTTTTTCAAATAGCTCATCATCCTTAGATACAGGCATTATGCTTATTCCCATTTGTCCTATAGCTTCTCCTTGCTGGTCTATTTTCTTCATTATCCTTTCTCCACCTTCTGGTGCTTTTTCAGCTCTAGAACGGGTTAAAGAACCCTTTGCTGAATTTGCTACTCCTCTATTTCTATTTATGCTTCGTGATATATTTTCAATAAAAATTCCACTATCTATTGGAGTGAAGTTTATGGAACAAATTGTACCTGGTATATTGGTTATTCTAGATAACCAGCCATATTCTAAGTCCTGAGGATATTTTACTATTCCATAGACCTTTCCTTTATTTTCACCTAGTATTATATTATTTCTTTTTATTTCTAGGCTCATGGGAGAAATTATATTTAGTAGGGTATTGTTTATTGAGGTTTCTTTGGTTTTTTTCAATTTTTATCGTCCTTTCTGTAGGTTGTTGAAATAAAAAAGCTATGACCTTAGATGTTGATTTTCTAAGATTTAGCTCTTGGTTGCTAAAATATATTTTTTTATTATGATTCTTTATTATATCTATAATTTACAATTTACATAAAACCTACCTAAATATTCATACTGTGTTTAGGCAAAGTTTTTAATTTTCTCAATAATCTGCGTAAGTCTATCAAATACATTTGAATCAAACATAAATCTTTTCATTATAATACCTCACTTAATTTCAATAGGGTTTTTTCAATATCTTACCAATCAACTGATTAATTAATTTATTACTATCTCTGTTTTAACAATATATAAATCTATCTTAGAACTGAGATGCTTATTATTCATAGTATTAAATGGTCCTAGAAGTTCATTATTACTAATATTATCAATACTATTATTACTCATGAATCTAATGAATTGATCTAAGTCATTCATATTCCTTTGATGTTTATCAAGGTTAAATTTCTTATCATCTTGTGAACAAAAAGTATTAACAACAAAAATAGCTCTCTTTATATTTCTTCGGTTAGCCTCTGCAATAGTACCTGCAATAGCATGTAATAATTGGTATCTCAGATTGAAAACTTCTAGATCAATACTTCTTTCAAAAACATTACTTAATAGATTCTCAATTCTATCAGGAGCTTTCGTTGGTACACCATTAATTCTATCTACAACCTTTCTCAAATAATAATCCTTAATAATTTCTCCAAATGACTCATCTGCTTTTGCTTCAATACTAATTAATACTTCTCCCTTTTTATCTTCCGCCAGTACTAGCAAATCATGTTGACGTCCTTTTCCTTTATATTCATCAAATTTACTTTCATATTCGGGTGATGCCATTGTGAACTTAATTCCTTTAAAATCTTCATGCGAACCTAATAATGTTTCCAAATATTTCCCCTTATTTTTTATCCATTCTCTAGCTAGTTCTTTTGCACTTCTTCCATCTTGCCATTGTTTTTCTTCACCTGCGGGTGGACATATATTCTTCCATTCATCAATGCTTTTAATAGTTTTGTTCTTATTAAAATCTTTACATATTATCATTTTACTTTCCCTTTCAATAAAGAAAATCGTAACGTCCCGTATTTGCGACGTCTCTGAGCTGGACCCCGAAGCACTACCCCTTGGCGGAGCTTCGCTCCCGGTGAAGGGATGTGGTGCACAGACTGTTCCCGAGTGCACCCTTCCACAAATATAATGTTAGGCGGCGTAATTTTTAACTACTATAAATTACTTTTTGAATATAGAGTTTGTACGATTCTTGTAGTGTTTTCTGACCCTAATACTTCCCTTAATGAATTAATAAATTCTTCAGCACTATTACACATATAATCAGTGTTATATTCATTTATATCAGATGGATCATCCATGTCTCTAGTATAAATTAGAACTGGATAATCAACTTCAGGTTTACAATACATTGTAAATAATACGTAAGTATATTTATCTAGGGCAGGTGCAACAATTTCAAAGCTAGTTGCAAGTGGATATTCGCAATCAGAATATTGTAAATACACATTACTCATTCTTCCGAAAAGAATATTATTAGTTTCCCTTTCAAAAATTTCAATTTGTCCTTTTAAAATAGCATGAGGTGAATCAGACATCTCTCTTCTGAGTGTTGACTTTGAAAATCCCCATAAATTTTCCATTACACATTCTCCTCTCTAATCTCAAACATAATTGGTAAATGATCTGAATATAATTTCTCATTTGGTTTCCCGCTATATAATAAATAATGTTTAGAAAATTTAGTTATAATCTGTAATTTATCTTCAAGAAACGCATCAATTAGTTGCGGTCTTAATATTACTTGATCAAATGTATTCCATATGTAACTTGCAGTTCTTTTATGATGATAATATGTTCCCAAAACATTCTTTTCACTATTTCCCATTAACCGCCACATGGGGTTATAAAAATATCGCATATATTTGCCATCCACTTTTCTTGTTAATTTTAAGGCTGTATTTTTACACATAATTGCATTAAACCCATAAGCATCAATCATTCCTATCGAAAAAGGATTCATGTTAAAATCTCCCACGATAATGGATTTACTAATGTCTTTCTCATCCTCAATACTTTCAATCTCATTTTTTATTCTAGTGCTTAGAGTCAATAGTTCATTTTCTGATTTATGTAATAGGCTGGGCAAATGAATCGCAAATAATAATATGTCATAATTATTCATCTTAATCTTATATGCACTATATCTAAATCCATCTCTGATAATATGACAATCAATTTCAGTTTTTTTAATTATTATTGCTTTACTTTTCCTATCTATATATTCAAATCTATATTTGAATTTTTTATTGACTTTTTCTAAGGCACTT
>CAYMGW010000318.1:0-3090 GCA_964390085.1 uncultured Tissierella sp. | reverse complement strand
TAATATTTTAAATACTGAAGCATTGAATAGAGAAGATTTCAATTATGATGAGTTAAATGAAGATTTAATTTTTACTAAGAAGGTACTTACTTATTATAATGATGCTAATCTATTAGATCACGATATATTGTTTTCAGAAGATGATAGCTTAGTTACACAAGATTATTTAGAACAAATAGTTGATTGCCTGATTCAATATATTAATAGATCTTTAGGTAAGATGGGAAATGTGGAAAGAAAGGTGAGAATGAGGAAACTGTTGTCTCAGTTGGAATTACCTTTTAATGGCATTGAAGATTTTACTAGTTATATAAAATATTCATTAGATAGTAGAGTATTACCTAATGAAGAAATCAATTTTACTATAGATTATATACTTTATTTCTTAGAAAATTTTACAAGCCATCAATAAGAATTATTATAATGTTATAAAAAGTATGGATATTATTAATGAATAAGATGAGGTTGATATATATGAGTATGGATAGTGCTATAAGAGGATTCAAAAAGGGTCTATTTACATTATGGAAATTGACAAAGATAGTAGTTCCTGTATATTTTTTTGTTACATTTCTCAAAATGACTCCCATATTAGATATGATTTCAAAATGGTTTGAGCCAGCTATGAGATTAATAGGCTTGCCTGGTGAAGCATCATTGGTTCTTGTACTAGGTAATTGCATTAATTTATATGCAGGTATAGGTGCAATTACTAGTTTAACATTAAGTATCAAGCAGATAACTATTTTAGCAGTTATGCTATCATTCTCCCATAGTTTATTCTTAGAAACAGCTGTTGCTAAGAAAACAGGTGTAAGTTTATTTTTGGTAGTAGCTATTAGACTTACTCTAGCAATAGTTTCAGGCTTGATATTAAATATTGTTTTATAGGAGGAAAATGAATGGACTTCTGGTTATATGTTAAAGAAAGTTTTATCGGGGCATTAGGCTCAGTAATTACAATGGCTAAAATCATTATTCCACTAATGATAGTTATGGAAATCCTTAAGGATTCCAAAATATTAGATAAATTAACTGAAAAAATGGAGCCTGTTGCTAAATTTTTTGATATATCCAATGCCGCAGTTTTTCCTTTAATTATTGGATTAATATTTGGTTTATCTTATGGTGCAGGAGTTATAATAGAAAGTACTGAAGAGAATAACTTAAGCAAAAAAGATTTATATACTTTAATGATATTTTTAATTGCTTGTCATGCAGTAATTGAAGATACACTTTTATTTGTAGTTGTTGGAGCTAGTCTTTGGTTTTTATTAGGAATAAGATTAGGGGTAGCAATAATTATTTCCATATTCGCATCAAAAGTATTAAGGAAAATAGAAATTAATAATAATTTAATTAAAGAGAAAGTAGAATAAAGAAAGGTGTCTTTACTGACACCTTTCTTTATTTCATATTATCTTCATCATAAAATTCTTCTGCTTCTAAGATTCTACGGCCAGGTTTGCCTGGTGGATCTATACCACCAACACTATTCTCATCTATTTGTCTTGGGAATAAAGTAGGGAATGTTGTACAAATTGGTGAAGTTTCAGGAGATAGTTCAGTAAATCCTGTTGAAAGTACGCATAATTGAACTGGAACTATGATTTTCTTTTCGCAAGATATACAAATTGCAATAATTAAATCTATTCTTACCTCTCCTGTTTCTGGATTTATGCGTATATCTCTAGCAATACTATTGGTACCTAACCTTGTTTCACATAAGACATTGCAGAACTCAGCAAATCTTGGGAAGAAAGCTGAATTAAATACTGAAGGTATGCATAGTTCAAAGAAATTAGTTAAGATTATAGGTGTATTAACAGGTGCAATTGGAACATTAGCTGTTAAGGTAACAGTATTTCTTCTTCCATTAGCACTTTGAACTAATACATCAATTTCAACTATAACATTTCCACTCAATGCAATTCTTTGAGTACCAAATACTGGTGTACCCTTTCCTTCATCATCACATATGGTAGTGTCAGCGAATATTAGTCTTTGATTTCTACACCCATCGGGACCTACTAATTCTACAAAATTCCCTTGAGCGTCTTTAACGAATTCTCCACCTGAGAGTATAGTATCAGGGTTTACAACTAAATTACGAGGATCGTTTATGTTTGCAGGATTAAAAAATCTTCTACATCTAATATCTATAACCCTTACTATTCTTGAGCCTTGAGGTAAGTTTGGTGTAAATCTAACGTTACTAACTGTGCTTAAGGCTTGTAAGTTTACCAGGGTTGCATCAAAAACTTTTTGTACAAAGATTGGCTCTGTTACAACTCTTCTTAGAGTACCATCCCATTCACAACCTGTAGTTCCAACACAACATCTATCAGTAATACTTTCAGTAAGGTCTTCTGGTAATATATTTGAACGCATTGTATTTCCCCCTTTTCAAATAATATAAATTTTCTTCTCAATGCTAATATATTCCATCCCATATTATTCTGTTACAAATAAAAACTGTAATATAAGACGTGAAAATATAATATTCATTATTGAGAGGGAGTATATTAGATAAATAATTATTTTATTAAGAAAGTAAGAAGGTGGTGTTTAAATGACATTTTATAATGATAAGTGGACCATTGCTGAAATTGCTTCAAATAATACTATTTTAGTTCGGAAGTCTAAGAAAAATATTTTACTAGAAAGAGTTGTCGGAGATATCAGCATTAATAGTAGGGAAATTATTGCTAAAGATGTACTTGAAGAATATGATGTAGGAATCGATCCAAAGAGCAACATATATATACTGTATCAAAATAGAGAAGGACATCTTATCCTCAATATATTGAAGGAAAAGAAGAAAGAGGAAATACAGCTTACATCAGAAGCGTTATCAGAAGTATTTGAGTTGAATCTTATAGTAAAAGATAAGATGATTCATATATTTTATATTATAAGGATATCAGATGAAGAAATGAAGTATAGTATATACCATCATTATTATTATGAAAACAAATGGAATGATAGTGTAGTAGAAGAAATCAATGTAAAAAAAGTTTTGAATCCTATTAGATTAGAGGAAACTAAGAATGATATTTTATTATTATATTTATCTTTAAATATAACTTT
>CAYMGW010000317.1:0-3106 GCA_964390085.1 uncultured Tissierella sp. | reverse complement strand
TGTCAAAACTTTATATACCTACCTTAAGAGAAATGCCAGCAGAAGCAGAAATAGCTAGTCATAAATTACTTCTAAGAGCAGGTATGATGAGGAAATTAGTAAGTGGAGTGTACTCTTACCTCCCAATGGGATATAGAGTCATAAGGAAGGTTGAGCAAATTGTTAGAGAGGAAATGGATAGAGCTGGATCCCAAGAACTATTGATGTCTGCTATTCAACCAAAGGAAATATGGGAAGCAACAGGTAGATGGGATAACTTTGGACCAGAAATGTTTAGACTAAAGGATAGAAATGATAGAGAATTTTGTCTTGGGCCTACACATGAAGAATATTTTACTAATTTAATAAAAGATGAAGTAAGATCCTACAAACAAATTCCATTAAATCTTTACCAAATTCAAACTAAGTATAGAGATGAGAAGAGACCAAGATTTGGATTGATGAGATGTAGAGAGTTTATTATGAAGGATGCATACAGCTTTGATGTGGATGAAGAGAATATGAGAAAAGCTTACCAAATAATGTGGGAAGCTTATGATAAAGTATTTACTAGATTGAAATTAAAGTATAAGGTGGTTCAAGGAGATACAGGAGCTATGGGCGGTAAGATATCTCATGAATTTATGGCGATGTCTGAGGTAGGTGAAAGCCTTGTAGCATATTGTGACCATTGTGATTATGCTGCTACTGATGAAAAAGCAGAAGTAATCTATAATGTTAAAGAGAATTCCCAAAAAGAATTGGAATTAGAGAAAGTATATACTCCAGATGTAACAACCATTGAAGCATTAGTAGAGTTTTTTAATGTAGAACATGGTAGCTTTGCAAAGGCCTTAGTATTTAATGTATCAGGTAAACCAATAATTGCAATAATTCCTGGAGATAGAGAATTAAATGAAACTAAGTTTTGCAATTATTTAGGTATTGGTGAACATGAATTGGAAATGGCAGATGAAAAAATGATAATAGATATTACAGGTGCTAATAAGGGATTTACCGGACCTATTGGTTTGAAAAAAGAGGTTAGACTTTTAGTTGACTCTAGAATTACTAAGATGAAAAACCTAGTTGTAGGAGGAAATGAAACAAATTACCATTTAAAAAATGCAAACTATGGTAGAGATTTTACAGGAGAAGTAGTAGAAGATTTACTTTTAGTAAGAGAAGGAGATATCTGTCCAAAATGTGGGAACCCACTAAAAATGGATAGAGGAATTGAAGTAGGTAATATATTCCAATTAGGAACAAAGTATTCAGATTCATTGGGAGCTACATTCCTAGATGAAAACGGTAAAGAAAAACCATTTGTGATGGGATGCTATGGTATAGGTGTTTCGAGATCTGTAGCTGCAGTTGTTGAACAATACCATGATGAAGAAGGTATTATATGGCCTTTAGTTGTTGCTCCTTATCATGTGATGATAACTGTAGTAAATGTAAAAAGTGAAGAGCAAATGACTTTAGGACAAAAGCTATATGAAGATTTAGCTTCTTTAGGGTTAGAAGTTATTTTAGATGATAGAAATGAAAGAGCAGGAGTTAAGTTTAAAGATAGAGATTTAATAGGAATTCCAATCAGGATAACTGTAGGTAAGAGAGCAGGAGAATCTATTGTAGAATATTCTATTAGAGGGAAAGAAGATAAACTAGAAATCAGCATAGATGAATTAGTACCTTTAATAAAAGATGAATTTCATAAAGAGGGCTTAAGTATATAGTCAAATAAAAAAAGTGGTTCTAGGACCACTTTTTTTATTTAAAAAGAAGGATTTTTTAAATGAATGTAGAATATTATTATATAACTAGTAAACCTAATAAAAAGCATTCAAGTAAATTTTTATAATAATCCATGATTTTATTTTACAAATAAAAAATTAAGTAACTAAAAGAATGGGGGAATTAAAAAATAAAAAATGCAATCATATTTATAACTAAAATATAATATGATGTATATTATATAATTGATGGAGGGAAGATATGCTGATAAATTTAGAATCTGAACTAATTGCATTGTGTGAGGAAGTTATGGATATATTATATGAATTAAAAGAAAAATCATTGATATCGGAAGAAGAGTTTAATGTGCATTCAAAAGAAAAATTGAAATTTATGGAAGAAACTACAAAAATGGCTGTATTGCAATAATAAATTTTTTTAAATGGAAATACTATACTAAAATCTTAATATTAAGATTTTAGTATAGTATTTTTTATAATCTATAGGAAAGTTCTCACTTATTTTAATTTTTTGAAAAGAACTTAACCTCAATGGATTTCAAAAAAAGCTACCTTTTAATTCTTCAATAGAAGTTTTTTTCCCTTATTTATAGGGGATAGTTTACACTTATGAACTAGTGATATATAATATAAGATAATTAATTCAGGAGGTGTGGGTTTTGAAAGAAGTTAGATTAAGATTTGCTCCAAGTCCTACAGGATATTTACATATAGGAGGGCTAAGGACTGCTTTATACAATCACTTATTTGCTAAGCATAATAACGGCAAATTTATTTTGAGAATAGAAGATACTGACCAAACTAGATTTGTAGAAGGAGCCATAGAGAACTTAATAGAATCTTTACATTGGGCTGGCGTAAAATATGATGAGGGTGTATTTGTAGAAGATGGTAAGATTGTGCAAAAAGGCAATCATGGTCCATATATTCAATCAGAAAGATTAGATATATATAAAAAATATGTAGACGAACTTATCGAAAAAGGTCATGCATATTATTGCTTCTGTTCTAAGGAAAGGCTAGAGCAGGTACGTGAAGAACAAAAAATTAAAGGGTTAGTCCCAAAATATGATGGATTTTGTAGAAATATATCCCTAGAAGAAGCAAAGAAAAGAATTGCTAATGGTGAAGAATATGTAGTTAGATTAAAACTACCTCAAAACTATGATGTAAAATTCCATGATTTAGTTAGAGGAGACATTGTAATAAACACTGATGATGTTGATGACCAAGTATTATTAAAATCTGATGGATATCCAACCTATCATATGGCTGTAGTAGTAGATGACCATTTAATGGATATAACTCATATAGTTAGAGGTGAAGAATGGTTGCCATCTACACCAAAACATATTTATTTATATGAAGTA
>CAYMGW010000316.1:0-3133 GCA_964390085.1 uncultured Tissierella sp. | reverse complement strand
AGCTCATAAGTAAAAGTGCTTTATTATACTTACAATCGTACTTTAAATTTGAAAAAAAACTGCCAGTTTTATTTTTTTTTGTTTTACTTGCCTTATTGATAATTACAGAGTTGTCCAATATCCTTCCTCCTTGTTTATTAATGTAAATTTCATTGTTACCTTAATCTAGCTAATGAATTATTTTGTAAGTCCTTGCTGAACTTATTGTATATTCTTATCATGAAGAAATATATAAACATCTCATCACATTACCTTCCAATTCTTATTTTATAACGTTTACATTTTGTTATATTGTAATCATTTTATTATTTATTGCCCTTTTTATATAAAATAATATCTATAAACCTTAGATTTTATAGAAAAAAAGAGCCCTATTAACAGGCTCCTTAATAATATACATTATATTATTTTTTCACTTTTCTCCCTATAAGCATTTGGGGTAACACCTTCTATTTGTTTAAACATTCTAATAAATGCACTTGAATTACTAAAGCCTAACTCTTGAGATATTACTTCTATAGTCTTATCAGTGTTTAACAGCTTTTCTTTAGCAATTATCATTTTTTTATTATTTACATAGCTGGTAAAAGTCTCTCCAGTATGCTTTTTGAAATATTGAGAAAAGTAATTAGTGTTCATATTAAATTTATCTGCCACATCATTTAAACATATCATACATGTATTTTTATCTATATATTCAAAAATCTCATCTAATACAGAAGAACTTTTTTGCTTACTTTTTAAATAATCAAATATTTGCTTGTATATATCTATACATTTTTCTTCTATGTCCTTTGGATTTTGCATAGCATTTATTTTTCTTAAGGATTCTTTTAAGTCATTAAAGATATTTCTAGGATCTATTTGCTTTTGTTCAATAACATCTAAAGCTATAAATAATAGTTCATCAATGACTTGTCTAAATCTTATAAAGGTCATATCCTTATCTTTACAGTATCCTAATATCTTATAAAGTAGAGCAAGAGAATCTTTTTCATTAACATTATAAAGATATTTACTTAAGTATCCCAATTCTGTTTTTGAATATGCGTGTAGCTCATCAGAACCTATATCCTCTTTGTTATATATCCTTTTTGCAATGTTTATACTCCTCATGTCCAATACATTATAGGATTCTTGATAGAAACTGTGAATTAACATGATATCTTCAAAGATATCACTTATACTCATGTAAACACTTAATTTAGAGTTTGCATTTACAAAATCATATATATTTCTTTCTAATTTATCCAGATTACTTTTTAATTCTTCCTGACTATCAATGTTCATAAAACATATATATCTACTAGGGCTTAGTTCCATGAAATCTCCAAAGGGTTCAAAGATCTCTTTAACCCTAGAAATATCAATATTATTATCGACTTCAAGTAAATTAATTCTAATGTTCATAATAGCATAATACCTTTTATTTAGCGGTAGCTTATATTGTTTTATAAGTTCTTTAGCTTCTTGTAAACTTATATTATTATTAATAGCTCTATAAATTAGTATATGCATTGCATTAAATGTAGAATTATACTGCAGCTCCCTCATCTTTATAAAGCTTTCTCTTAAATATTCATACTCATTGTAACTTTCTTCACTCTCTTCATCTCCAATAAATGCTTTAATATAATTTATTGTATCTCCTAATGGAGAGTAAATCTTCTTGGTAAAAAATAAGGATAAAATAATTCCTATAACGCTAAAAGAAAATATAACTAGGTATGAAGTGTATGCTACCCTTTTGATGTCAGCTGTAATTATATCCTTTGCCGTAATTACAACATAATACATGTTATTAATATCAGATTGCTGATAACTCATAATATAATTTTTATTATTCAACCTTATATTTATATTGTTTTTGCCTTCTTCAATTGCTTTAGCAATAGATTTATTATTATCAAAACCTTTTATATCTAAATCATCACTACTATTTAAAAATTCCCCGCTCTCTTTATTTAGAATATATACATTAGCATTTTTTGTAATATCACTATCTTTCATGTAATTAAATAAAACCTTTTCATTTATATTTACAATCATATATGTATTAGGAGTTGTAGAATAATGTTTTTTTACAAGCATAGTAATTACATTATTTTTACCTTGTCCATTTTTATTTGCTAAAGAGGTGGATTGTAATAATTTTATAGAAAATTGCTCTTTCAATAAATCATTCCATAAACTAGAAGAGCTATTATCATTTACATAAATTTCATCAAAATATTTTTGAGATTCATGGGTGCCATCTGCAGATATTATATATCCTTCATTAGCATCCGCTTCATATGAATATACAAAAACATTCTCAAGATAAGGATTATTATTTGTAATGTTCCTTATACTATTAATTAGTTTTAATGAGTATATAGAAAAGTCCTTGTCATATTCTTTAAAATGCTCTATATAATTTTCATAGTTTTCATTACCCATAATACTATAGCAACTATTTCTGGCGCTTATAAATATATTATCAGTATCTTTAGATATATATGAAACATAATTATCATTTGCCTCAATCTGTCTATTTATTATTATGTTACTTGCATATTTACTTACTATTACAGTAGGAATAATTAATAAAATCATAGTAATAATAAAAAACAAAAAAATCTTATTGAAGCTGCTTAATTTTTTATAGTATTCACTAATAATATTTAGCATTCCATTCACACCTTATACATTAATTCATTGTTTTATCATATCACATGTTGAAATCGTTAACAGATTATAGGTTGTCCTTTTATTTTTTTTAAGAAACATTGCAGTTTTAATTACTGTTATTATGTAAATTCATACTACACTCTTATTTTACTCTAATTTATGATTCTATTAAAAGAATTTATGAAAATATACGACATAACCTGCTAAATTCTACAATTAATTATATCATGTTTTTTTACTAAAAGTAGACACAAAAAATAAATAGACAAGCATCCTTTAATTGGAACGCTTGTCTAAAATTATAAAAATATAAATTTTAAGGAAAATTTATAATATTATCTTTAAATTTATTTTTTAATTAACCCTTCTTTTTGAAGATAGTTTTCTGCTATTTCTTTAGCTGATTTGCCTTCTACGTTAACTTCATAATTCATTTTACGCATTTCATCATCTGTTATTTTAC
>CAYMGW010000315.1:0-3145 GCA_964390085.1 uncultured Tissierella sp. | reverse complement strand
TTTATTTCCTCTGAGCTTAAAATCTTATCTAATCTAGCCTTCTCTACATTCATTATCTTACCTCTTAGGGGTAAAATTGCCTGGAATTTTTTATCTCTACCTTGCTTTGCACTACCACCAGCAGAATCCCCTTCCACTATATATATTTCAGTAATATCTAAATCTGATTCTTGGCAATCTGCTAATTTTCCAGGAAGAGTTGTATTCTCTAATACACTCTTTCTTCTAGTTAAATCTCTTGCTTTTCTAGCAGCCTCCCTCGCTCTTTGAGATGATACGGCTTTTTCTAATATTATTTTTGCATCTCTAGGATTTTCTTCTAAATATATATTTAAACAATCATATGTTAAAGTTTCAACTATACCTCTTGTCTCACTATTTCCTAATTTACTTTTAGTCTGACCTTCAAATTGGGGATCCATCAGCTTAACTGATATTATGCCAGTTAAACCTTCCCTTACGTCATCTCCACTAAGGTTTTCATCTTTTTCTTTTAAAAATCCATATTTTCTACCATAATCATTCATAATCCTAGTTAAAGCTGTTCTAAATCCTGATAAATGTGTTCCACCTTCTGGAGTATTTATATTATTTGCGAAGGTAAATATGTTTTCTGTATATCCATCAGTATATTGTAAGGCTAATTCTACAGTCGTTCCATCTTTTTCCCCTTCATAATATATTATCTCCTTCTGTATTGGAGTTTTATTTTTGTTTATATATTCTACAAAAGATTTTATTCCACCTTCATAATGAAATTCTTTTGTTTTTCCTTCTCTTTCATCTTCTAATACAATTTTTATTCCCTTGTTTAGGAATGCCATTTCTCTAAATCTATGCTCTAAGGTTTCAAAGCTAAATATTATAGTTTCAAATATTTCTTCATCTGGTTTGAAATGGATAGTTGTACCTGTTTCATCAGAATCTCCTATAACTTCAAGTTCTGTTTTAGCTATACCTCTTGCAAACTTTTGCATATATTCTTTACCATTTCTTCTTACTTTAGCTACTAACCATTCAGATAGAGCATTTACACCAGATACTTTATATGCACCATTATTAAATTTAACACCTGCGTGTAATATGGTTAAAACAGTCTCTACGGTAGATCTTCCAGTTTGTGGATGTTTTTCAACAGGTATTCCACTACCATTATCAGATACCTTAACGGAGTTATCATTAAAAATAGTGACCCTAATGGTGTCACAAATTCCCGCTAAAGCTTCATCTATACTATTATCCACTACTTCATATACTAAATGGTGAAGTCCCTTTGGTCCTGTACTACCTATATACATACCTGGTCTTTTTCTTACTGGCTCTAATCCTGTAAGAACTTGAATATCTTGAGCCGTATAATGCCTATTATTACCATTTATTTCATTTTTTTCATTGGCCATTAAATTCCCTCCAATCCAATATTATCTATTCATAAATATTTCTATTAGCTAATGCTTTTGAAGATATATTTGATGTATAAACTATTGTCTTATTATTATCTGATACAACTATATAAGATTTTGTATTTAAATCTAAGGAACCAATTAAACAATTATCTGCTATTAACTTATTTATAAATTCTCTTGTTCTTTTTGTACCTTCAGCTGCTTTTTTATCTAATATAGCTATTATATTTTTTTCAAATATATAATTATTATCACCTATATGAATAATCATAGTATGACTCCTATCTACCTTAATTTTCCACTTTCTATATAAAATATTGATTTTTCTATTGATTCCATTTCTTTTAAATCTATAGCATCTGTTACTGTTATTAATGTCTGCATATCTTTGAAAGATTTAATTAAATACTTCCGTCTTTCCTCATCTAATTCAGAAAAAACATCATCTAAAAGTAAAACCGGATAAATACCTCTTTGTTTTTTTATTAATTCTACTTCTGACAATTTTATTGATAATACTACGGTTCTTTGTTGACCTTGGGAACCATATGTTTTGAGATCCTTATTATTTATTGTCATTGAAATATCATCTCTATGAGGTCCCAACTGTGTAGAAGCTACTTCTATATCCCTTTCTATATATTTTTTAAGCTTATCTAAATAATTTTTTTCCATATCTATTTTATTATCTAATATTTCAATATTGGATAAATAATTTAACTGTAGATTTTCGTGAGATAAGGTTATCTTATTGTGTGTAATATTAGATATATTAGAGAGTTCTTCTATATATCTTTTTCTTTCTAAAATTATATCAGTTCCTATCTTTGCAAGTTGTAAATCAAATATTTCTAAAAGACTAGAGATATTTGATTTAAACTTACTTGATCTTAATAAATTGTTTCTTTGAAATAGAATTTTATTATATCTGTTTATATTAAAATTATATACAGGTTTTATTTGAGAAATCTCCGTATCTAAAAAATTTCTTCTTTCCCCTGGTCCTCCCTTTACTAACTTTAAATCTTCAGGTGAGAAAATAACTACATTTAGCCCGCTATATAGTTCTTTATAATTCTTTAATTCAGATTTGTTTATTCTAATTCTCTTTGTTTTTTCTCTCTCTAGCTTAATTTCAATAAATTTTTCATGTTTTCCTATATCCATTTGTGCCCCAACATAAGCTTCATTTTTATTAAAGTTAATTATTTCTTTATCTCTGTTTGTCCTAAATGATCTTCCTGTTGCACAAATATATATAGCTTCAAGTAAATTGGTTTTTCCCTGAGCATTTTTCCCTATAAAAATATTTGCTTTTTTATTTAGGTCTATGTTTAGACTGTAATAATTTCGAAAATTTATAAGTCTAATATTCTTTACATGCAAAAAAAACACCCCTTAAGGTAAATAATATTATTTCACAACAAAGGATCCATAGCCTTTAATTTCAACAATATCATTTTTCCTTATTTTCTTTCCTCTTTGTAGTGTAACTTCATTATTGACTGCTATAATACCTTCACTAATCATAATCTTTGCTTGACCACCGGTTTGTGTAACACCTGCAAGTTTTAAAAACTGATCTAGTTTAATATAATCGGTCTCTATAGATATTTCTTTCATAAACTACCTCTCCTCTAAAAATCATCTTGAGCAAGACGAACTGGCAAGACCAAATAAGTATAATTTTCATCTTGTAATGGTTTAATAATACATGGATTTAAACTCCCCATAAAATT
>CAYMGW010000314.1:243-3231 GCA_964390085.1 uncultured Tissierella sp. | reverse complement strand
AAATAGATGTTAGAATATTAGCTGCTACTAATAGAAATTTAGAAGAAATGGTTGCTAAAAAGGTATTTAGAGAAGATCTATACTATAGGTTAAATGTAGTACCTCTTATAATTCCACCATTAAGAGAAAGAAAGGATGATATAGTACCATTATTTGAACATTTTTTAGCGGAATTAAATAAAAAATATGGTTTAAATAGAACTTTTGCATCTTCTGCCGTAGATGCTTTTATACAGTATAATTGGCCCGGTAATGTAAGAGAGTTAAAGAATATTGTAGAGAGAGTAGTAATAATGAGCAGCAGTGATAATATACTAAGAAGTGATCTGCCTATAAATAATAATTTGAACTCTTTAGATATAGAAATAGATAGTAATGATGAAAAGGTAAATTTAAAGGAAGTAGTAGAAAAATTAGAATTACAGTTTATAAACAAAGCTTTTGAAAAGTATGGAAATGTTAGAGATGCTGCTGCGTATTTAGGTATAGATGCTTCTACCTTTGTGAGAAAAAGAAAGAAGTATTGTGAAAAACACATGTTGCAAAAATAAAATTTGTTGCATTTTTGCAAAATAAAATTTTTTATCATGTTTTGGCGCAAAATTCAGAAAAATAAAAGGTTTACAAATATTTAGTAAAAAGTCTGTTGCAGATAAGCAACAGACTTTGCTATTTTTTTGTCAAAGTATATTAAATTACTCTTCTTTATTATTAGCCATAGAGCTTTGAATTCAGCACTTTGAACATTTGAAAAAGTTTTTATTTTTTAAACATACATTTGGCACAGTACTTGCTTTAAATATAGATGTTAATAAAAAATAAAATACAAATACATTCAAATATGAAAATATGAAAGGGATGGTTTTAAATGGCTTTAATGACAGGAGAACAGTATGTAGAAAGTCTTCGTAAATTAAATTTACAGATTTATATGTTTGGAAAGAAGGTAGAAAATCCAGTAGACAATCCTATTCTTCGTCCATCAATGAACTCAGTAAAAATGACTTATGATTTAGCTAAGATGCCTGAATATGAAGATTTAATGACAACTACGTCTACTTTAACAGGTGAAAAAATCAATCGTTTCGCCCATATTCATCAGAGTACAGATGACCTTATCAAAAAGGTAAAAATGCAGAGATTATGTGGACAGAAGACAGCATCTTGTTTCCAAAGATGTGTTGGTATGGATGCCTTCAATGCTGAATATAGTACTACATATGAAATAGACAAAACTTATGGAACTGATTATCATGAAAAGTTTAAAAAATTCTTAGAATATGTTCAAAAGAATGATTTAACTGTCGACGGCGCTATGACAGATCCTAAGGGAGATAGAGGATTATCACCAAGTAAACAAGCAGATCCCGATCTATATTTAAGAGTTGTAGAAAGAAGACCAGATGGAGTTGTAGTAAGAGGAGCAAAAGCTCACCAGACTGGTATTTGTAACTCTCATGAAGTTTTAGTTATGCCAACTATAGCTATGAGACCAGAAGATAAGGACTATGCAATTTCATTTGCAATTCCAACAGATACTGAAGGTGTGTTCATGATTATTGGAAGACAGTCCTGTGATAGCAGAAAACTTGAAGATGGTGCAGATATAGATGTAGGAAATAAAAACTTTGGTGGAGTAGAAGCTTTAACAATATTTGATAACGTATTCGTACCAAATGAAAGAATATTCTTAAATGGAGAAACTGAATATGCTGGTATGTTAGTAGAAAGATTTGCAGGATATCATAGACAAAGTTATGGTGGATGTAAAGTTGGTGTAGGTGACGTTCTTATAGGAGCTGCTGCACTTGCTGCTGACTATAATGGAGCTAATAAAGCATCACATCTTAAAGATAAATTAATAGAAATGACTCACTTAAATGAAACATTATATGCTTGCGGAATAGCTTGTTCAGCTGAAGGATACAAAACTGAATCAGGTAACTATATTATAGATTTATTACTTGCTAACGTATGTAAGCAGAATGTTACTAGATTCCCATATGAAATAGCAAGACTTGCAGAAGATATAGCTGGTGGATTAATGGTTACTGCTCCATCTGAAAAGGATTTAAAAGATGAGAAGATAGGACCATATGTTGAAAAATACTTAAAAGGAATTGCATCTGTTCCAACAGAAAATCGTCTAAGAATATTAAGACTTATAGAAAATATAACTTTAGGAACCGCAGCAGTAGGATATAGAACAGAATCAATGCATGGTGCAGGTTCACCACAGGCTCAGAGAATTATGATTGCAAGACAGAGTAACTTAGCTCATAAGAAAGCATTAGCAAAAGCTATAGCAAGAATAGAAGAATAGCAACAATTAACAATTAATAAGTAGCAGTGGACAGATTATAGGGTGCAGAGCATAGAATATAGATAAAGAGGAATTTCTTTTTCTGCTCTACATAAAAGCTTTAAATTTAAATTTTTCATATTGCTAGAGGAGAAAAATTATCCTAAATATATAATTTATAATCTATTATCTGTCCTCTGTGCTCTGTAAAAAGGGGTGATTGCAACAATGATTGAAGAAATAGAAAAGGTAATAGATAGTGAAATTAGACCTCATCTTAGAGAGCATTATGGTGATATACAATTATTAGGTGTAAAGGATGGGGTTGTTGAAATAAAATTAGTTGGGCAGTGCAGTGGCTGTCCATCTGCTAAGTATACAGTGGAAGATGTAATAGAAAGTAACTTGAAAGAAAAAATTCCTGCAATTAAAAAAGTTATTTTAAGAAATGAAGTTAGTCAGGAATTATTGGATATGGCCAAGAAAATATTAAGTGGTAATTAGGTGATGTGATGACAATAGGTATTAAATATTGTGGGGGATGTAACCCAAAATATGATAGAGGAAATATTGTTACAAAATTAACAAATGAATTTAAAGATTTAACTGTTGAATTAGCAAAAGAAGGTAAAATTTACGATTTAATTGTAGTTTTGTGCGGATGTACTAGTTGTTGTGCTAATCAC
>CAYMGW010000314.1:0-233 GCA_964390085.1 uncultured Tissierella sp. | reverse complement strand
TTTTATTAATTGATAAGGACTATTCTAAAATTTCTAATGCGATAAATAATATAAAGGGATTGTAAACTTAAGGGGTGATTTCGATGAATTGTCAGGAGATATACGCAAGTAAAGTTATTTCAGTAAAAGAAGCGGCTGAAAAGGTAAAGTCTGGGGATAGAGTTGTATTAGGGCATGCTGTAGGAGAGCCAGCAGCGGTTATTGAAGAAATGGTTGCACATAAAGAAAACTAT
>CAYMGW010000313.1:0-3238 GCA_964390085.1 uncultured Tissierella sp. | reverse complement strand
TTAATATCCAACTATTATCTCATTCTCATTTTTCTAATGAAAATTCTATATAACCAAATGCAGCTGCCGTAAATTAATATTACAATTATCAAGGTTGTTATTCTCTCATTTATACTTCCATCTGCAAATACTACAGGACCTATACCAAAAAATGTTATCAATAAAAATAAGATTATAAACACTACATGACCTATAACTTTTAACATATTAATCACTCCTTCGCAATAAAAAACCACTCTTAGGATATTATATTTATACCCTTAAAGAGTGGTTTTTATTTAATATTTAATCTTAAGCTGCAAATTGACTATTGTAAAGTTCTGCATAGAATCCATTCTTTTCTAGAAGTTCCTCATGGCTACCTTGCTCTACAATATCTCCATCCTTCATAACAAGTATCAAATCTGCATCCCTTATGGTTGAAAGCCTATGGGCAATTATAAAGGCAGTTCTTCCCTTCATAAGATTTTCCATAGCTCTCTGTATTAATATTTCTGTTCTAGTGTCAACAGAAGAAGTTGCTTCGTCTAAGATAAGGATCTTTGGGTTTGAAAGGATCGCTCTTGCTATGGTTAAAAGTTGCTTTTGACCTTGAGATATATTATTAGCTTCTTCATTTATTACCATATTATATCCATCAGGTAATGTCTGTATAAATCTATGGGCATATGCAGATTTAGAAGCTTTTATTACTTCTTCGTCTGTAGCATCTAATCTACCATATCTTATATTCTCCATTATACTTCCGCTAAATAGCCATGTATCTTGAAGAACCATACCAAAGCTGTTTCTTAAATCTTCTCTTGTAAAATCATTTATATCGTGATTATCTATGAGTATTCTACCTTCATTTAAATCATAAAATCTCATTAGAAGCTTAACTATGGTAGTTTTACCTGCTCCAGTAGGTCCTACTATGGCAACCTTCTGTCCTGGTTCTATATCTGCTGAGAAATTATTGATTATTGTTTTATCTTCATTATAACCAAACTTCACATTCTCAAAGGTTACTCTTCCTTCTACTTCTTCTAGTTTAACAGGTACTTCTGATTCTTTTACTTCTTCCTCTTCTCCTAGGAATTCAAATACTCTCTCAGCCGCAGCAACTGTTGATTGAAGTACATTAGATATTTGAGCTACTTGAGCTATTGGTTGAGTAAAACTTCTTATATATTGAATAAAAGAAACTATATCCCCTACCTCTATAGTCTTTTTAATAGCATACCATCCTCCTAGAATAGAGACTGCTACATAACCTATATTTCCAATGAATACCATCATAGGCATCATCATACCAGAAAGAAATTGTGCTTTCCAAGCTGAATTATAAAGCTCACCATTTATTTTGCTAAATTTTCCAAGTACTTCCTCTTCTGCATTGAAAGCTTTCATTATATTATGACCACCATAAACTTCTTCTATATGTCCATTAACTTGACCAAGTGAGCTTTGCTGTGCCTTAAAGTATTTTTGAGATCTTTTAATTACTGCCATAACTAATATCATAGATATAGGTAATATGAGTAAAGCAGCAATAGTCATTTGCCAAGATATGGAGAGCATCATAATAAGGACACCCACTAATGTAGTAACTGAAGTTATTATCTGGCTCATACTTTGGTTTAATGATTGACTCACTGTACCTACATCATTTGTAACCCTTGACAATACATCTCCATGGGATACAGTATCGAAGTATTTAAGAGGGAGTCTATTAACCTTCTCAGATATTTCCCTTCTTAAGTTATAAGATACTTTTTGTGCTACACCTGTAACAATAAATCCTTGTATAAAGGAAAATAATGCAGATATTACATATAGCCCTATTAAAAGTAGGATTATATTTAATATATACTGAAAGTCTATTCCTCCACCAGGAACTCCTGATATCTTCTCCATTAATCCTTCAAATATTTTAGTTGTAGCTTTACCAAGTATCTTAGGTGCTCTTATAGTAAAAATAGTACTTCCTACAGCAAACATTACTACTATAATCAATTTTAATCTATAGGGTCTTAAATATTCGAGAAGTTTTGAGAAAGTTCCTTTAAAGTCTTTAGGTTTTTCAAATCTACCTCCCATTCCTCCCATTGGACCATGACCCATTGATCCTCCTCGTCTTTCACTTTTTATATTTTTTTCACTCATATGGCTAATTCCTCCTCTGATAGCTGAGATAGGGCAATTTGTCTGTAAACATCACAGCTCTTTAAAAGTTCTCTATGATTCCCCATACCAACTATTCTTCCTTCATCTAAAACTATAATATTTTCAGCATTCATTATAGTATTAATTCTCTGTGCCACTATTAGGATTGTTCTATCTTTAATTTCTTCTGATATCGCCTTTCTTAGAGAAGCATCTGTTTTAAAATCAAGGGCTGAAAAGCTATCATCAAAAATAAATATTTCTGGTTTTTTAGCTAGTGCCCTAGCAATTGAAAGTCTCTGTCTTTGACCTCCAGAGACATTAGTACCTCCTTGAGATATTTCAGATAAAACCCCATTATCCTTTTCATCTATAAATTCTTTAGCCTGAGATATTTCTATAGCCTTTAGGATATCTTCGTCACTAACATCAGCATTTTTACCATATTTTAAATTACTTTCTATAGTCCCTGTAAATAAAACACCTTTTTGAGGAACATATCCTATTCTCTCTCTTAAATCATGGAGTTTTATATCTCTAATATCTATACCATCGAGAAGGATTTTTCCTTCTGTAACATCATAAAATCTCGGAATAAGATTAATAATAGTAGATTTTCCACTTCCTGTACTTCCAATAAAAGCTGTAGTCTCTCCTGGTCTTGCTGTAAAGGATATATCTTTCAAAACACATTCCTCTGCCCCAGGATATTTAAAACTTACATTCTTAAACTCCAATAATCCCTTTATGTCTTTATTAAATTCTTTAGGATTTATAGACTCTTTGATTGTAAGCTCTTTATTTAATACTTCTGAAATTCTCCCTGCTGATACGGAAGCTGTTGGAAGTATTATTGAAACCATTGATATCATAAAAAATGACATAATTATCTGCATTGTATACTGCATAAATGCCATCATATCTCCTACTTGTATTGCACCCTTATCTATTTCATGAGCTCCTACCCATATGATAAGAAGCATAATACCATTCATAATAAGCATCATTGTAGGCATCATTGTAGTCATTATTCTTGATACAAAGAGATTAGTCTTAGTTAAATCATTATTTGCCCTATCAAATTTCTTTT
>CAYMGW010000312.1:949-3242 GCA_964390085.1 uncultured Tissierella sp. | reverse complement strand
ATATAGATAGAAAAAAATTTAATACCTTAAATTTAATCAAATCATTACAATAATAATTTATGAAGTTAGGATTGTTATTTGAATAACATGATATTTTAAATGACTATACACTTGACAATAAAATCAATTTTTGCTAAATTAATAATCATACAAAATGCATTACTATACGATGATGAAGAAAATATCGATTGTGATTATTTAAGAGAGTCTAGAATGGTGGGAGCTGGGCATAATTACTATTGACGAAAGGCACTTCGGAGTATACTTTATAAAGTGAATACCTTATGCAAGGTATTAAATAGGGTGGAACCGCGGAAGTTAACCTTTCGTCCCTATATGGGATGTAAGGTTTTTTGTTGCCACTAATTGTAAAAATAAGGAGGTTTTTTATATGTATTTTCAGGATTTAATGCTGAAATTACTAGACTACTGGGGAAATAAAGGATGTATAATATTGGAACCTTATGATGTGGAAAAAGGTGCAGGAACTATGAGCCCTCACACTTTTTTAAGATCATTGGGACCAGAACCATGGAAAGTAGTATATGTGGAGCCTTCAAGAAGACCTGCAGATGCTAGATATGGCGAAAATCCAAACAGAGTTTATCAACACCACCAACTTCAGGTTATACTTAAACCATCGCCAGATGAAGTTCAAGAAATGTATTTAGACAGTTTAAAGGCAATAGGCATTGATCCTCTTAAGCATGATATTAGGTTTGTTGAGGATAATTGGGAAGCACCAACTCTAGGAGCTTGGGGATTAGGATGGGAAGTATGGCTAGATGGAATGGAGGTTACCCAATTCACATATTTTCAACAAGTGGGTGGTATTAACTGTGAACTGGAATCAGCAGAATTAACCTACGGATTAGAAAGAATAGCCATGTATTTACAAGATGTAGACAATATATTTGATATAAAATGGAATAAAGATTTTACTTATGGAGATATATTCAATAAGGCCGAATATGAACATTCAGTATATAGCTTTGAAAAAGCTGATATTGAAACTTTAAAGGGATTATTTAACACCTATGAAGGAGAAGTAAAAAAGATATTGGAAGATGGTCTTGTGCTACCAAGCTATGATTATGTACTTAAATGCTCCCATACATTCAATGTATTAGATGCAAGAGGAGCCATATCTGTATCAGAGAGAACAAATTATATAGGAAGAGTAAGAAATCTAGCAAGAATTGTTGCAGCAAAGTTCATTGAGCAAAGAAAAGAAATGGATTATCCTCTATTAAAGAAGGAGGGTCATGATAATGAGTAAGAAATATTTGCTTGAAATAGGCGTTGAAGAATTGCCAGCAAGATTTGTTGGAGATGCTTTAGAGCAATTAAAAACTAATACTTCGAATTTGTTTAAAGAAGAAAGAATTAATTATAGTGATATGAAAGTTTACTCTACACCTAGAAGACTAACTCTAATAATTGAGGGACTAGAAGATAAACAAGGGGATTTAGAGGAAACAGTAAAAGGGCCAGCTAAAAAAATTGCATTTGACCAAGATGGAAATCCAACAAAGGCATTATTAGGATTTATGAGAGGGCAAGGCATAGATATATCATCTATTTATGTAGAGGAATATAATGGAGTAGAGTATGTCTATGGGAATGTTACTAAAGAGGGCAAATCAATAGAAGAAATCTTAAAACAAAATATACCTAATATAATTAAGTCTATTAATTTCCCTAAATCTATGAAATGGGGTGGCAAGAACCTAAGATTTGCTAGACCTATTAGATGGTTAGTTTCATTATTAGATGACAAAATCATACCTTTTGATTTAGAGGGAATAGAAGCTTCTAATATTACAAAGGGTCATAGATTCTTAGGAAGTAATAGAATAGTAATAAATAATGTAGATGAATATATTGAATCCTTGAAACAAAACTTTGTAATAGTCAACCAAGCAGAGAGAAAGGATATTATTAAATATGGCTGTGAAAGATTAGCAAAAGAAAAGGGTGGCAATTTACAGCATGACGATAGTCTTTTAGATGAAGTAACTAATATAGTAGAGTATCCTACACCAATGATAGGTAGAATAAAAGAAGAATATCTATCTTTGCCAGCAGATGTTGTTATAACTCCTATGAAGGAGCATCTAAGGTTTTTCCCTGTTTTAGATGATAAGAAAAGGCTATTACCTTATTTTATTACAGTAAGAAATGGAAATGAAGATTTTATAGAAACTGTCATTAAGGGAAATGAGAAAGTACTTGGTGCTAGATTAGAAGATGCTAAATTCTTCTATATGGATGATATAAAAGTGCCATTAGA
>CAYMGW010000312.1:0-939 GCA_964390085.1 uncultured Tissierella sp. | reverse complement strand
ATAGTATTTCAAGAAAAGCTAGGAACTCTATATGATAAGACTAATAGAGTGAAAAATCTAGGAGTTAAGATAGGAGAATATCTAGAAGTAGGAGAAGAAACAGAGAAGAATATAGAAAGAGCAGGATACTTATCTAAAGCAGATTTAGTGACAAAAATGGTTAGTGAATTTACAGAGCTTCAAGGGAAAATGGGTATGGAATATGCTAGAACTTCAGAAGAAAATGAAATAGTAAGTTTAGCTATTTTTGAGCAATATTTACCTAGGTTTGCTGGAGATGAACTTCCAACAACTACTGCGGGAGCAGTCCTTAGTATAGCAGATAAAATAGATACTATATCTGGATTATTTGCTATAGGTATACATCCCACTGGTTCTCAGGATCCATTTGGATTAAGAAGACAGGCCTTAGGGATTATAAATATAATATTAGATAAAAAACTGAACCTATCCATAAATGAATTAGTTGAAACAGCTCTTTACTTTTATGTAGAAATAAATGGATTAGCCTTTGATTATAATAAGGTTAAAGATGAAATAATTGAATTCTTCAATGGAAGAATTAGAAATATGTTTATGGATATGGGTATTAGATATGATATCATAGATGCAGTAATTGGTACAAATACAGATGATATTTATGATATGAAAATAAGAGCTAACAAGCTAAATGAATGGCTAAAAAAAGAAGGGCTATCAGAGATATTATCTGCATTTAATAGAGTATCTAATTTGGCAGAGAAAGCTATATCAGATGAAGTTCAAAGAGATTTACTTACAGAAGATGAAATAGAACTATATGATAGTTTTAATAATGTAGAAGAAAAGATAAATAGTTCAATTAATAAGAAAGAATATGATAAAGCATTGGATCAGCTAGTAGTGTTAAAGGGGCCAATTGATAATTTCTTTGATAAGGTTATGGTAATGGTAGAGGAT
>CAYMGW010000311.1:2844-3243 GCA_964390085.1 uncultured Tissierella sp. | reverse complement strand
ATGCCTCAGGCATATCACCTTCGGACACGGGTTCGATTCCCGTCACCTCCACCATGAAACCCACGAAAATCATTTTATTGGATTTTCGTGGGTTTATTTTAATTTATTTCAAGAAATAAATTAAATCATGCAAATATAAAAATTATTTTTTATGATGTTGTTGAATAAGGTTTTTTTTTGTTCTATAATAGAATATAAATAACCAAATATGGTTTTATGTGTAAGTACGGATAAAATATTGTTTTTTAGTGACTTAAAAATAATATTTTATTAATTTTACGGTAGGAAGTTATAGAGAATGAATAGTTATGAGGAGAAAAAGTATGAAAATTCTAACAATGCAATGTTATAGGGGTAATTTCATTGGTGAGATACGCATAGAGCATGTGAAAAATTCAA
>CAYMGW010000311.1:0-2834 GCA_964390085.1 uncultured Tissierella sp. | reverse complement strand
AAAATATTTTTATTATAATTTTAAAAAAGAAGCATTAGAAAATGAACAAGATTCTAAAGGTTATGTGCTTTTAGTGCAATTTAATGAAATGAAAATAATTTGTGGAATGGCGATGGGAATATATAATACATTAGAGTCAAATAGTAATGATCCAACAAATGGTTTATTAAAAATAAGTGAAATTAAAGAAATTGATTTAAAATACTATAAAAACGTAACCCAAATTATTCAGAAGATAGGACCAGATTCATTTAACAGTAAGTTTAAGTATAATCTTAGAAATATTGAGATTACTAGTGATGATTATAGTAAATTGCAGAAAGTGCTTGATTTCAGTATAACTAATCAAGAAAAGGAAAGATATAGTCAAGAAATACTTGATTCTTATGAAAAAATTGAAGGAAATCTTTGTAAATTAGCACAAAAAAGTAAATATGCAGAACGCGTAATACATAAAGATACTCCAAGAAAAAATAGAACTGAGTATCAACGTGACTGGGAAAGGATTATACACTCAAAAGCATTTAGAAGATTAGAAGATAAAGCTCAAATTTATACATTGGCTAAAGGAAATCATTTTCGTACAAGACTAACACATACATTAGAAGTAACTCAAATTTCAAGAGGACTGGCTAGAGAATTAAAGTTAAACGAAGATCTTGTTGAAGCAATAGCACTAGGTCATGATTTAGGACATACACCATTTGGACATGTTGGTGAAAGGACTCTGCATGATATTTTACAAAAAAATGAACAAATTAATAATACAGGTGGATTTAAGCATAATTATCAAGGCGTTAAGATAGTTAATTATTTAGAAGAAAAGTATGGTGAATTTGAAGGGATAGATTTAACATATCAAGTTATGGAGGGCATATTAAAACATACCAAAACATGTGACTGTATAAATAAAGATAGTTGCTCACTGGATAAAGACTCTAGTATATCTTGTAAAGAAAATTCCTATATAATTAGAGAATTTTTATGTAGAGGTGAGGTGGAAAAGTTATATCCAGAGTTTAGTTTTTCGACCACTTTGGAAGGACAAGTGGTAGCTATAGCAGATGAGATAGCACAAAGAGCACATGATTTAGATGATGGTATAGCTAGTGGTATAATTAATGTTGATGAATTTATAGAAGATTTAAAAAGAGATGGTGATTTTAACGAACTTAGACAAAGAATAGATGAATCTTTGGAGTATATAAGGAATGATAAGCGAGATTATATTGATGTCTTAGATATTAAAAGGGCTAGAATAGTATCAGATGTAATAACATATTTTATAGCTAAAGTTGTAGAACCATCTAGAAATAAGATTGAAGAGTATACTAAATATTTGGAAGAAGAGAAAGGTGAGATAAGCAATTTAGATACGTTAGTAATTAAGAAAAAAATAATTTGTTTTGATAAAAAAACAGAAGAGGTTAGACAAAAATTAGAAAATATAACTTCAAATAAGATAATAAATTCAGAAGAGGTGAATTGTTTTGATGGTAAGGGAGCTTATATAATAAGAAAGCTTTATAAAGCATATTGCGCTAATCCAAGACAAATGCCAACAACAACTCTAAAAAGAATTTATAGAGAAGTTTCTAAATATACTAACAATGCTGTGGATATTACAAATGGTAAAAGAGAGTTAGTTAATAAAGAAATTGATATTTATAATGGAAAAGATGTAGATAACGAGGTAAAGAAACTTAAACATAAAATATTTATTAGATGTATAATAGATTTAATTGCTGGTATGACTGATGATTTTGCAAATAAGCAATTTGCAAAACTGTATTCACCTAGAACATACTAAATAAAAATATTATACTAAGTAAGAAAACAATTTTAACTAATATAAATTTAATATAATTTATTGTTATAAATATATTAGGATCTATTTACATTTAAGTTTATAAAAGTTTATCAATTATAGTAGGATTTACTTTAATGGAGTAGAACATTATAAAAGTTTCATTTTGGATGAATATAAGTTAGTTTGCATTAGGTTCATTTGGAAGACTTTTATGATGTTTGCTCCTTTTTATTTACGTATGCTATATGATAAAAAATGATATAATGTTTTACGAATATTTTATGCTATGCTACAATTACTTATGGTAGAGTTATATAACATGAAAAAATAGTAGTATAAATAAATTGGAAATTGAACTTTTATTTTAGCATGCTTTTTAGTGATACTAATTATAAAATAATAATTTATGAGGAATTGTTAGATAATTAATAATAATTATATTAGATTTATTATATAGTTTTTTACAAAAAAGATTTTTGATTATAGGAATAAAAATAAATTAATAGTAATTAACTATATAATGCTAAGTTGAAGCTATTAATCTACTGTATTGAATACTTTAGAAAAATATTGAGGTCATATTTTAAGAAAGTAGGGTTGATTGTGAGTACAAATAAATTAGTTGTTGATAATCTTTTTGAGAGTTTAAAAAATCTTCTTAGTGGAAATGAAATACTTTATGTATCGACTCCAATTAATACAGGAGAAAAATTTATAACTTGGTATAGTTCGGTAGGAAAAACATTGGTAGAAAATAGTACAGAATATAATAAAGAAAAAACTAAAAAGGTCATCGAACCTAATATTAAAAATGCTAAAGAATGTATAAAAAAATTTCGCCAGGAGATGGGTAAAATTATTATTGATCCTACTATTTTTGAGGATAAAACTTTACAGTGGAGTCAAGATGATTTTTATAGTTTTTGGGACAAAGTTATAAAAGAATTAGTTAATGAGGTTATCTTTCTCGAAGGATGGGAATATAGTATTGGATGCTGTTGTGAATTGCTATCAGCAATTGAAA
>CAYMGW010000310.1:315-3258 GCA_964390085.1 uncultured Tissierella sp. | reverse complement strand
GAGAAAATTGCAAAGACACAGAAGGTAAATGGAAGACATATTTTTTCCACTGGTATACCTATTTACGAAAATGGAGAGCTTATAAATGTTGTAGTAAGCGTTATGGATATGACTAGTTTTGAGAATCTAAAGTTTCAGTTTAATGAATTGAAAAGTGTAAATATGAGAATACAAAAAGAATTAGATATACTTAATGCAATGGAAGGACAAAAGGATTTAATTATATCTAAAAGTAAGAAAATAGAAAATATAAAAATGTTAGCACTTAGAATTGCAAAGGTAGATTCTACAGTGTTGATAGAGGGAGAATCAGGTGTTGGTAAAGGCCTCCTTACCAAATATATACATGAAAACAGTAATAGAAAGGAAGGGGCATTCATTAAGGTGGATTGTTCATCTTTACCTGAAAGCTTAATAGAATCAGAGCTATTTGGATATGAGGAAGGAGCATTTACAGGTGCTAGAAAAGAGGGAAAGGTTGGATTAATCCAGTTAGCAAATGGAGGGACTTTATTTTTAGATGAAATTGGAGAATTACCATTGAATTTACAGGTAAAACTTTTAAGCGTGATTCAAGATAAGGTATTTCAAAAAGTGGGTGGAACAAAAAATATATCAATAGATACTAGGATTATAGCCGCAACAAATAAAGATTTGTATAATATGGTGGAAGAAGGAACATTTCGAAGAGATTTATATTACAGATTAAAAGTTATACCTATAAATATTCCGCCTCTTAGGGAAAGAAAGGCAGATATTGTACCTTTAGTAAATTTTTTTCTTAAAAAACTTAATGAGCAATATAATTATGATAAAATAATTTCTTCTAGGGCCATGAAATTACTAATTGATTATAGTTGGCCAGGAAATGTAAGAGAATTACAAAATGAAATTGAAAGATTAGTTGTAACATCAGAATCCCAAGTAATTAGTGGAGAAGATGTTTTAAGTGGAGACATAGGTAAGGTAAGTTGTATGGAAGTAGATGAAAGTAAATTATTTAAGGAAAATGTATATAACTATGAAAGAATTTTATTAGAGGATTATATCTGTAGGACTAATGATATACATGAACTAAGTCAAAAAACAGGTCTAGAAGTAAGCACTTTGAGAAAAAAAGCAAAAAAATTAGAAGTAGACCTTAATTTTAGAAAAGAGAAAAAAATCCTCAATTAAAGGAAAAAAATCTTTAAATAGTTTCAAGCGGTTTATCCCTATATTTAGAGGTTTTCAATGAAATGTTAAATTATAAAAGGAAAAAAATCACTTTTTTATTCTATTAATAGCACAAGAATTATAGACTCTTTTATTCTTATATATTTTTATTAATAGATTTTTAACAAAATACTTAAATAAAAATATATCAATGAAAACAAGGATATTTCAATAAATCATCATTGATTAATTAAAAATGGGACTTATTTTAACTATCTTTTTTAGAAGTTATAAGTAAGTTTTATTTTTTTGGCATAATATTTGCTTATTATATAGTACGTAATGTAGTTCTAGAATATTTTTCTTGAATTTATTAGTATTAAGTAAAAGTTAAGCAAAAAAATGCAAAGTAAATTATACCCCTGAAAAATATTAAGCTGCATTATATATTAGATATATGGAGGTGTCAAGATTGTTTATAGACAAAAGCTTAAAACAATATGCTCTGGATACCAAGAGTAGTGACCCTACGCCAGGTGGCGGAAGCGTATCAGCTTATGTTGGAACATTGAGTTCAGCTTTGACAAGTATGGTTGGAGGATTAACATTTTCTAAGAAGAACTATTCAGAATTATCAGAAGATGTGAAATCTAAAATGGAGTCTAATGCTAAAGAATTAGAACAACTATTTGAAGATTTAGCAAATGATGTAGACAAGGATACCAATGCTTTTGACAAAGTAATGGAAGCATTCAAAATGCCAAAGGAAACTGATGAAGAGAAAAAAGCTAGATCTCATGCAATTCAAGAAGGATATAAAATTGCTTTAGAAGTTCCTTTAAAATGTGCTGAAAAATGTCATAGAGTTTTAGAATTGCAAGATGTATTTGCAAAGTATGGGAATGTAAATGCAATAACTGATATTGGAGTAGGCGTACTACTTGCTTATTCAGGTCTAGAAGGTGCATTACTAAATGTAACAATTAATTTAGGAAGCATAAAGGATGAAGAATATAAAAAGGTTATTTCTGAAAAAGTATCTAGTTTATTAAATTCTGCTAAGAGCTTAAAAGAAAAATCTTTAGAAGTTGTTTACGAGAGACTTAATGGTTAAAGAAAGTTTTTAATATTATTTTAGTGAGGAGAGAAGACCATGGAAAATAAGTATATACTTGCAGTACCTAATTTTAGTGACGGTAGAAGACAAGAAGTAATTGATGCAATTGCTGGTACTATTAAGAACAGAGAAGGCGTAAAGCTTGTTACTTGCGAACCTGAACATGATTTTAATAGAACAGTTTTAACAATTATAGGAGAGCCAGCACCACTTAAAGAAGCTTTATTAGAAATGGCAGCAAAATCATATGAATTAATTGATATGAGAGAACAAAAGGGAACACATCCAAGAATTGGTGGACAAGATACTATTCCATTGTTTCCATTAGCTAATATAAGTTTAGAGGAATGTAAAGAATTAGCTGAAGAAATAGGAAAAGAATTATTTGAAAAACATGGAGTTCCTATCTTTTTCTCAGGAGAAAATGCTAGAACTGAAGATAAAAAGAGTATTTCATTTATTAGAAAAGGACAATATGAAGGATTAAAGGCTTTATTAGAAGATAAGACTAATCCTGATTATGAATCTAGAAAACCAGATTTATCTGTAGACGGCAAATTAAGTCCAAAATATGGTGCAACTATTGTATCTGCAGACAAAGAAGGCTTAACAGCTTACAATGTATTTTTAGCTACTGAAGACTTAAGCATTGCTAAGCAAATAGCAAAAGC
>CAYMGW010000310.1:0-305 GCA_964390085.1 uncultured Tissierella sp. | reverse complement strand
TTGTATCTATAAATATGTTTGACTGTGCTAATACTCCTCTTTATAGAGCTTTTGAATTAGTTAAACTTGAAGCTCAAAAATATGGTGTAGCAGTAACAGGTTCAGAACTTGTAGGACCAGTTAAATTAGAATATTTATTAAATAATTTAACTCATTATTTAGGATTACAAGGATTAAGACAAGAGCAAATATTAGAAACACATTTAATGTTTTAGTTTATTTATGGGATTGTCCATAGTATTTAATTAAATGGACAATCCTATAATTCTGTATAATAATATATTTAAAATATATAAGAAAGTAGG
>CAYMGW010000309.1:1682-3264 GCA_964390085.1 uncultured Tissierella sp. | reverse complement strand
TTCCACAGTTAAATTTGGTGGAGCTGCAAGATCTATTGCTGAAATGGCTATGGGCAACAAAATAGGCTTTAGACTTAATGAAATCAGTAAAGAAGAGCTATTTAAGCCACTATATGGCTCTATAGTAGTTGAATTGAAGGATGAAACAAAATTAGGAAATATTAATTATAAAGTCCTTGGAACTACAATAGAAGCAGAACATATAGGAATAGATAAAGAAATCATAGAGTTAGATAGATTAATTAAATCCTTTGAAGAGCCATTAGAAGAAGTATTCCCAGTATATAGAGATAAAGCTGATGTAGAAGATATTAAATTTGAAAAAGGCAATGTAATTGCAAGAAAAGCTTCTGTATCAAAACCAAGGGTCTTAATACCAATATTTACTGGAGCTCATGGAGAATATGATATGACCAAATGTTTTGAGCAAGCTGGTGGTGAAGTAGCTCCATTTGTATTTAAGACTTTATCTTTCAAAGACATGGAAGAATCCTATAAGGAATTAGCAGAGAGAATTAAGGAATGTCAAATAATAGGATTACCAAATGGCTCATTATTAGGAGATGAACCAGAGACTGGTGGAAAATTGATGAAGTTAATATTAAGCAATCCTTATGTAAAGGAAGAAATAAACAATCATTTATATAAGAGAGATGGATTAATCCTTGGTGTAGGCGCTGGTTTCTTAGGCCTAGTAAAACTAGGGCTTATAGCTCCTTCAGCAAATATTATTTACAATAAGAGTGGTCAATTTAATTCAACTTTAGCCAATATCAAAGTAAGTTCAAACCTATCACCTTGGTTTAATGAAATGAAAGTAGGAGATGTATATACTGCACCAGTGGCTACAAAGGAAGGTAGAGTAATAGGAGAAAACATAGATGAGTTAAGAGCTAAGGGACAAATATCAACTCAATTTATAGATGAAAATCCAACAGGTTCCATATATGGAATAGAATCTATGACAAGTCTTGATGGAAGAATACTTGGTACTATATCTTCTATCGATAGAGTAGGAAATGGATTATATAAGAATTCAGACATAATAGGAAAACATAAGATATTTGAGTCAGGTGTAAAATATTTTAAATAGGGGGAATAGAAGATGAAGGTTAGTATACTGATGGGAAGTATATCAGATAAACCTATAGCGGATAAGGTAACTAAGATTTTTGATAAATTTGGAGTGGACTATGAGGTAAGAGTAATATCAGCTCATAGAACACCATATAAGGCTATTGAATTTGCTGAAAATGCTGAGAAAAACAATACAGAAGTTATTATTGCCATAGCTGGAAAAGCAGCCCATCTAGCTGGAGTATTAGCAGGAGTAACCCCTCTTCCTGTAATAGGAATTCCTGCTAAATCCTCCACTATGGATGGATTAGACTCACTTCTTTCAGTAGTACAAATGCCAAAGGGAGTTCCAGTAGCTACTGTAGCTATAGATGGTGGAGAAAATGGAGGACTTCTAGCAGTTCAGATGCTTTCTATAAAATATCCTGAGCTAAGGGAAAATTTCAAGGAATATAAAAAAGAGCTGGCTGAAGAGGCAGAGGCTATGGACCAACAAGTTAGATAG
>CAYMGW010000309.1:0-1672 GCA_964390085.1 uncultured Tissierella sp. | reverse complement strand
TAACACAGCGAAAGTAGTGAGCTGATGTAGGTCAAACGCAATGAGCACCAAATTCATGGGAATGACAAAGAGCAAATGAATTTGTGCAGTGAGACTGCGATGGCTATGGACCAACAAGTTAGATAGTAGGGGCAGACGACCCTGTCTGCCTTCAAAATAGAAAGTAGGTGCAATCTTGAGTGGAGTTGTAGGAATTTATAGCAAAAAAAGAAATGATGTTTCAAAGATAATATACTATGGTTTATATGCGCTACAACATAGAGGTCAAGTAAGTACAGGTATTGCAGTAAACAACAATGGTTTTGTTGATTACTTTAAGGATTTAGGGCTAGTACATGAAGTCTTTCCAAAGGAAACTATGGAAAGACTTCGAGGAAATATTGGTATAGGACATGTAAGATATGCAACTATAGGAGGTACTACTACAGTAAATGCACAACCGTTAGTTGTAGGGTATAAAAGAGGTGCATTAGCCTTAGTTCACGATGGGGCTGTGGTAAATTTTGAAAAATTACGTGATGAATTAGAGGATAAGGGAGCCATATTTCAATCTCAGTTAGACACTGAAGTTATAGCAAATTTAATAGCTAGATATCACAAAGATAATGTAGAAGATGCAGTAATAAAGGCTTTAGATACTATAAATGGAACCTATGGACTTATTATGATGACTACAGATAAATTAATAGGTGCAAGGGATCCTTATGGAGTTAAACATCTTTCTCTAGGCAAGTTTGGAGAAGACTATATATTAGCATCAGAGACCTGCGCTTTTGATACTATAGGGGCTGAATTTATAAGGGATATAGAGCCAGGAGAGATTGTGGTTATAGATGAAAATGGATTAAAATCCATAAAAAAAGACACAAAGGGCAAAAGACCATGTTTATTTGAAATAATATATTTTGCAAGGCCAGATAGCAAACTAGATGGTAAAAGTATTTATCTATCAAGAATAGAGGCAGGAAAGCAGCTAGCTAGAGAAGCAGCTGTAGATGCTGATATTGTTATAGGTGCTCCAGATTCTGGTACAATATCAGCAATAGGATATGCTGAAGAGTCAGGAATTCCATATGCTGAAGGTCTAATAAAGAACAGATATGTAGGTAGAACTTTTATAGAACCAACTCAAGAACTAAGAGAGCAAGGAGTTAGAATCAAGCTTAATGTATTAAAGGAAAATGTTGAAGGCAAGAGAGTAATTTTAGTAGATGACTCCATAGTAAGGGGAACTACTATAAAAAGAACTATTGAAATGATAAGAAATGCAGGTGCTAAGGAGATACATGTTAGAATATCTTCGCCACCAGTTCTTTATTCATGTCATTTAGGTATGGATTCACCTAATAGAAAAAATTTAATTGCAGCGCAGATGTCAAAGAAAGAAATAAAAGACTTAATAGGAGTAGATTCCTTAGAATATCTATCCCTTGAAGGATTATTAAAGGCTTCAGGAGGAGAAGAGTTTTGTACAGGATGCCTTAGTGGGGAGTATCCAATTGAAAAGGAGGAATAGATGTGAGTTTAACTTATAAAGATGCAGGTGTGGACAAAGAAGCAGGATATAAAGAGGTACAGCTTATAAAGGGAATGATAAAGAAAACTCATATTCCAGGGGTTTTATCAGATATAGGTGGATTTGCAGGATTGTTTCAATTAGATACTAAATCTT
>CAYMGW010000308.1:0-3267 GCA_964390085.1 uncultured Tissierella sp. | reverse complement strand
ATCACTTCTTTTAAATCCATCAGTTTAGTTCCATTTATTAATGCTCCGCCTTCTGTTGCATCTATATATTCCCTATTACTGTCATCCTTTGCAATCTGAATCTCATACCAAGTTAAAAAGTTTTTATATGCATTACTAGTAGGTAAGTTTTCCCCATTAATTCCTTTTACATAGCAAATATCTTTTGTTTCTTCGGCATTCACTTTATTCTTAATTTCTACATCCTTAGAGTGGGTTACTCCCTCTCTCGTATATGCCAAATCTTGTCCAATAAATACTATTGGATTCGCTCCAATATGCTGTAAAAAGGAAAATGCAACATGGGAACAAGAGGTTCCCATTGTTAATAGTCTATTCTCATTTAAAATATCATTGTTTATCCACTCATTAATCTTTTCTCCTTGTTTTAATACTATTAACTTTTTATTATTCTTCATTTGTTCAAATATTTCTTTTCTCACTACTGGCGGACCTATATAAACAATTCTATCATCTATATCTTTATCTTTATAAAACTTTTCGTAAGTCAAAATGATTCTTTCAATACTTACAACTCCATCTGGGATAATATTATGATTTTTCAATGTAGTTAATACTGCATCTGTAGCAATAATAATAGCTTTACCCTCAGCATTTTTTAATTCTTCTATATTTTTATCTAAAGAAGGTCCCGCACCAACTATTATGCCGGGAGTATCTTTATATACATCCTTTAAAGTTTCTATACTCGGACTTTTTATTAACTCTTTCATATTTTCAAAATTATTCTCTATGCCTATAATAGTATCTTCAACATCATTTCCTAAATTAAAAAATGCATGTTTAATAATATCCATAATCCTATCATTAATATCATGAACCCACTTACCATATATTTTATCATAGGAAGGCAATATAATATAATTTAAATTTCCTAGAAGTGGCATAGTATTAAATGCAAATATGTTAGCACTGATTTTTGTCAATATCTTATCTTCATCACCAAATAAAAATAATACATTGTTGCCTACTATTTCTGAAAAGTTTTCATAATGTAAATAAGTCGATATGATATCCCAGTTTTTTTCTATAACGAAAATAAAGCTTCTGCTACTTATTCTCTTCTTCAGTGCTTTAATATGATATCCTAGACCTAATCCATAAACTATATAAATAGAATCTTTATTAAAGTTAATATCTTGAAAAACACTATTAATTTCTCTTTCTATATTATATTTGCTATGGACATACACTTTCTTATTTTCCACAATTGAATATTTATATGTATGTAAACCTTCATTTGTTTCTTCTATTTCCAATGGTTCTACTATATTCGAAGTATCATATCCTAATCTTTTTAAAATTTCTAAATTATTTACTAGAATTCCTTTTTTCATTTTATTCACCTTCCATAATATACTTCAATATTATTATCGGATATTATATAAATAACTTTAAAATCTAGAAAAATTCCTCTAAATTTTATTTTAATTACATTTAAATTTGATTCACTTGTGCTTAAATTTAGAAAAAGCCGGAGATAATAATTCTCCGGCTTTAATAAATCTAATATTTATTATCTTAATAATTGTAATACAGTTTGTGGTGCTTGATTTGCTTGAGCAAGCATAGCTGTAGAAGCTTGTTGTAATATATTTTGTCTAGTTTGCTCCATCATTTCCTTAGCCATGTCTACGTCTCTAATTCTAGATTCTGCTGCTTGTAAGTTCTCAGATACGTTATCTAAATTCTTTATTGTATGCTCTAATCTGTTTTGGTATGCTCCAAGTGTTGATCTTTGAGAAGATACTGTCGATAATGCTGTATTTATAGTTGTAATAGCTGTATCTGCTGTAGATTGACTGTATATATCTACTCCAAAAGTTATCGCATCAGTAGTAGTAATAGCTTTATCTGCTACACGGAATAAATCTGCTGTAGCTGCTGCTGTTCCATTTTTTACATAATATCCTGAAACCTCTGCTTTAACATCAGCTGCAATTCCCGCTGTTGCATTAGCTGTTATAATAACATCACCTGCATTGAAGAAAGTAGCAACTGTTGTACCAGCTGTTCCTACTGTTTTTAAATCATCACTATCAGCAACAAGCTCCTTACCTGCATTCAGTGCTAATGCATCCATATTGCTAATACTTAGTTTAATATTTTGTCCTTCATTTGCTCCTATATGGAATACTTTATCACTAAAATTACCATCTAATAATTTTTGCGTATTAAATTCTGTTGTTTTTGCAATTCTTGAAAGTTCTTGAGCTAATTGGTCAACCTCTGATTGAAGTGCTCCTCTATCAATATCAACATTTGTATCGTTTGCTGATTGCACCGCTAGTTCTCTCATTCTTTGAAGAATTGCATGAGATTCTGTTAACGCACCTTCTGCTGTTTGAATAAGCGAAATACTGTCTTGAGCATTTGTTGACGCTTGATTTAAACCTCTTATTTGTCCTCTCATTTTTTCAGAGATTGATAATCCTGCTGCGTCATCTCCTGCTCTGTTAATTCTGTAACCTGATGATAATTTCTCCATTGATTTTGCGCCACCAGCATTAGCTATACCTAATTGTCTGTGTGTGTTCATTGCCATCATATTGTTATTAATTCTCATTTTTATTCCTCCTTGATTTTTGTTGTTGGCATCCTTGCCAGTTTGTAAAATCCTTGGCTATGCTCAGGATGACATAGTCTGAGTGTTTGCTCAGGATAACAGTTATATTGTTACCTTTGGCCAAAAGGTTTTTTAACTTTCATTATTATTATCGGATGCTTGTCCAATAACTTTAGTGTTTTCGTCAGAATATTTTTCTTTTATTTCCAAAAATTTATCTAAATTGTCAAATAGGATATCCACTAACTTTGGATCAAAATGTTTTCCACTTTCTTCTTTGAAATATTTTAATATATCATTCATTACCCAAGCTTTTTTATATACCCTAGGGGAGCCTAGGGCATCAAATACATCAGCTATAGCTGATATTTTTCCATAGATATGTATTTCTTCGCCCTTTAATCCTCTTGGATAGCCTTTTCCATCGTATCTCTCGTGGTGTTCATGGGCTACTATGGCTGCTGCTTTTAGGATTTCTCTTTTTGAGTTTTTTAAGAGATTATATCCTATTGTTGTATGTGTTTTTATTACATTAAATTCTTCTGGTGTTAGTTTCCCAGGTTTAAGTAGAATATTATCTGGGATTGCAACCTTACCTATATCATGGATTGGCGAAGCATGGGTAAGGAGCATGGTGTCTCTCTGTGTCAAACCATATTCTT
>CAYMGW010000307.1:1519-3274 GCA_964390085.1 uncultured Tissierella sp. | reverse complement strand
GCCTTGGTTTGATTATAGAGTTTTGATGCTGCTTCTATCATAGGAGAACTAGCTCTATTTCTTCTGCGGCTAAGTAATTTTTTGATTAAAACAAATTCAATAATCAATATTAAGAATAAGTATAATACAATATTCACAATATTTATATAGTCTTTTGGAATCGTATTTAATAATTTCAAACTCCCAAAGAACACAAATACTATAGAGGAAACAATTTTAATAGCAACTTCAGGTATCTTTTCTCCAATTTTACTTCCTATAAAAATACCAAGTCCAGATGTGGCAACCATACCTAATGTTGTCCCCATTAATATAAAAATAGGATGATTACCTTCAGTTGATAGCGTCATGGCTGTTAATTGAGTTTTATCGCCTAATTCTCCAATAAAAAAAGCCAATGCCACTGTTATAATAGGACTAAAAAGCTTTTTATCCTCAGCTTCATCCATTTCCTCATCTTTTAAAGCCATTATACCAAAAATAACAAACATAATTCCAGCAATAATTTGAATTAAATCCATTGGCACTACTTTGGAAATAAAACGACCTAATATAATTGCAATTCCATGATTTAATAAAACTCCAAATATAACTCCTAAAATTACTTCTTTTACTTTGTACTGAGTTGCAAAAGTCATAGCTATTATTTGGGTCTTATCACCCATTTCCGCTGCGAAAACTAATAAAAATGCCCTTATTAGCTCTTTAATCATTCTAATTTATTCCTCCCATAACGAAAAGACTTTTAGCTTGATTTTATAATTCTATCAAGCTAAAAGCCTTTATTATTTAGTTAAAATAATAATTTAGATAATAATTCTATCTTCATTATATACAATTTTGCCTTTTTTAATTACTGTATCTACATGATTTACTCCAAAATGATATAGAATATACTCTAAATTTGGTGCATCAAATATTACTATATCTCCTTGTTTTCCCAATTCCAGGCTACCAATTTCTTTTTCTAATCCTAATGCAGCAGCCCCATTAATAGTTACAGCTGTAATTACTTCTTCAGGAGTTAATTTCATTATTAATGACCCAAAGCTCATTATGAGTTGTAAGTTTTCTGTTGGACAACTTCCAGGATTATAGTCTGTAGATAGAGCTATTGGCACTCCTCTATCTACCATTTCCCTAGCTCTAGCAAATTTCCCAGTTTGTAGATTAAAACTAGTACCTGGTAGTAAATTTGCTATCACGCCTTTCTTTGCCATTTCCTCAATTCCAGTATCACTAGCTGATATTAAGTGATCAGCTGTAATGCATCCTATTTCAGCTGCCAATTCAGCTCCTCCTAATGGCTCAATTTCATCGGCATGAAGTTTAGGTTCCATACCATGTTCCCTAGCGGCAAGTAGAATCTCTCTAGATTGATCTATGGTAAATACACCTTCTTCACAAAATACATCACAGAACTTCGCTAGCTTTCTTTTAGCTACTTCAGGAAGCATATCTTTAATAATAATATCTACAAATCCATCTGAATTATCTTTATAATCTTTAGGTATTGCATGAGCTCCCATAAAGGTTGAAACAATATCAATTGGATGATCTGCATTTAGTTTGTTGGCAACTTTCAATTGCTTTAGCTCAGTATCAAAATCATCTATTCCATACCCACTCTTAGCTTCAATTGTTGTTACTCCAAACTTAAGCATAGTATCTAAACTTTTTTTAGCTTGGTTGTATAACTCATCAAATGTAGCCTCTTTAGTTGATTTAACTGTAGAATGAATCCCCCCACCTGCT
>CAYMGW010000307.1:438-1509 GCA_964390085.1 uncultured Tissierella sp. | reverse complement strand
CCTGCTGCTAATATGTCTAAATAGGGTACTCCTTTTAATTTCATAGCTAATTCATTTTCTCTAGAGCCTCCGTGTACCAAATGAGTATGGGAATCTACTAAACCTGGAGTTACTGTCTTACCTTTCCCATCCAATATTACAGTATCCTCATCCACAACAATATCTGATGGTAATTCTCCATCACCTACATAGATTATCTTTTCATCATTTAGAACTATCATACCATTTTTTATTATGCCTACGTCTTTTAATGCCTCTTTAACCCTAGGTTTATTCTCCCCTTTTAAGGTTATTAAGTTATCAATATTCTTTATAACTAAAGTAGCTTTCACTTTATCACCTTATTCCATCATTCTTTTTTCTAGGATTTGACCATAATCAAAATTCTCTAGTCTCAAATAGTAGTCCGCTACATCAATCATTGCTGCCATAGGAAGTAATCCTATTATTTCGCTACCTATAACATTTACACCATATCTTCTAGCTTCTCTCTCTATTACGTCAAATACTCTAAACAACGGTGTCTTAGTATAGTCTACCATATTCATAGTTACTTGTACAATATTTCTTTCTTTAATCTCTATGCCTAAAGCTTTACAATATTTGAATCCTCCACTACTTGCTCTTATGGATTTTGCAATGTTTTTAGCCACATTGATATCATTTGTTCCTAGGTTTACATTAAAAGCTACTAAAGGCATTCTAGCTCCTACTGCTGTAACACCAGCCTTCTCGTTTAATTCAATTGGCCCAAAGTCTGGTGTCCAATCTTTTTCCTTTAACTTAGTTGCCATTCCTTCATATTGACCGCGTCTTACGTCAGCTAAGTTTTCACGACTTAGAGACACAGCTGATTTTTCATATAAATATACTGAAATATTAAGCTCTTCTCCTATTCTCTTGCCTAACACCTTTGACAGTTCAATACATTCTTCCATTGTAATATCTGATATTGGAATCAATGGTATAACATCCGTTGCACCCATTCTAGGGTGTTCTCCCCTATGATTTTGCAAATCTATTAATTCTGATGCTACCTTGCATGCATTAAAAGCTGCTTCTATTACTTTC
>CAYMGW010000307.1:0-428 GCA_964390085.1 uncultured Tissierella sp. | reverse complement strand
GGTTCACCTATAAAAGTGACTACTGTACGATTATGGTCTTTATCCATAGAATAATCTAGTAGTTTTACATCTTCAACTATTCTAATCTCTTCAACTATTTTCTCAATAATTGTTTTGTTTCTTCCCTCACTAAAATTAGGTACACATTGAATAATTCTAGCCATTTTCATCCCCCTATAATTATTTTTTAAATTTTTCTTCAACCAATTTTTTAACTAAACTATCATCTGCAATATATGGAATTGTAATATGATCTGTATCTTTAAACTCATTATTATATTCAATACAAGTAGATATTGAGTTTTCATTTCTAGCCCAAGCTCTTCTTGCTACTCCACCCATTACATCCCATGGCATTGATGTCTTAAGGATAGTATCCACTCTCTCAGAGCCATCTAGAACCATTCCAAATCCACCATTAATTGATT
>CAYMGW010000306.1:0-3315 GCA_964390085.1 uncultured Tissierella sp. | reverse complement strand
GTAGCAGATACTTCCTGTGTATAACCACTTACATTACCTGAAAAGTCTACTGCGTTTATTACATAATAATATGTTGTTCCAATAGTTCCTTCAGTATCTTTATAACTATTATTAATAGTTTCTCCTATCTTAACATATTCTTCACCTGATGTTTCAGAGCGATAGATATTATAGTGTGATACATCCGCATCTGGTGAATCTATCCAACTTAATTTAATTCCACCCAACTTAGTCTCTGCAGTAAAATTAGTTGGTATTGCTGGTGCTTCATTGTCCATAGCCATCAATCTCACATTATCTATATACCATCCCGGAGCTTGTGTTGAAGCATTTGATGTAAATCTAAATGCTACAAATACTGGACTTTGAGACCCTATATAACTGTCAAGATTCACAAGTGATTCTTTCCATTCTTCTTTGATTCCAGTGATAACTGGTCTCACTTCTGTCCAAGTTCCACCATAATTATTTGTTATTAGAATAAAGCCTTTATCATAGCTATTTTGCATATTATACCATTCATAGAATCTTAGGGATGCTGTTTCCAATGAAGCATCTCTTAAATCTATTGGAGGAGTAATCATCCAGCTATCTGCACTATTTGGATAATTTCCATTTAATGTAGTTGCTGCTAATTTTTCTCCCTCAAATGGTGTTGGACCAACGTTTGATGGTACTCCCCATTCCCATGCTCCATCAAAAATCCAACCATTAGCGTTGCTTTCAAATCCTTGAGTATATTCACCTGGGATTATACCAAATTCGATATCTATCTTATAATCTGGTGTAACTACTACATCCCCTGCAAAATCTCTAGCCTTTATCTTATAAACGATACTGTTGCCTGATAACATATCATAACTTATAGTTCCTTTGTAAATACCATTCTTATGGTCTCCTGAAATTCTACTCATTGGAGCTACCATCCAATAGGATTTACCTTGTTGTTTAACTAGAAGTTCTGCTTCTGTTATTGAAACATCATCTGATATTTGCGCTAGTATTTCTATATCTGAACCTGCGTATGTTTCAAATACTTCCTGCTCGTGAACTATTTCTGGTCCTTCAGCATCTTCACCAGATACCAGTACTCTACCAGAAATATATCCTGTTCCTGAAGCTACCGATGATACTGCTTCAAATGCATCTACCATGCCATAGCCATAACCAAAGTTTGGTGCATTTGGATATGTTGAATCTGTTAATGGTCTTGCTGTATTTCCTATTACTTCTTCCATATCCTCGATTGATAGAGAAGCATTTGCTGATAAAAGTAGGGCCACTGTTCCTGTAACTGCTGGTGCTGACATGGAAGTTCCTGACCAACCACCTTCATACCCACCGCCTGGTACTGATGATCTTATACTTACTCCTGGTGCAGATATATTTGGTTTAATTAAAGTTTCATCATATGGTGATGGTCCAAGTTTTGAGAAAGATGCTCTTATGTCATTTCTATCAGTTGCTGCTACTGCAAAGGATTCTGGATAATTTGCTGGACATGATATTGATCCTGGCCATGGTGCAGGTTCTCCTGACCTTTGATTTCCTGCTGAGAATACTGGAAATATTTCTGCTGCTCTCCAATTTCTAACAGCATCTCTATACCAGTCATCTATTCCATCTAATCCGCCCCATGAATTGTTTACTACATCTGGAGCATTAGCTGGATCTCCACCTGGTTCTAACATCCAATCTGCAGCTGATAATAATATCCTGTCTGTTGTTGAACCAGCCGTATTAAATACCCTTGCCGCTATCCATTTTGCCCCTGGTGCCATACCTATTTTATTAGATCCATCTACTTCTTGTCCTAATATAGTTCCCATTACATGTGTTCCATGCGCATCTGAATCATCTGGCAATGATCTATTATATACTGGGTCAAACCAGTTACCATTTGCATTAGTAGCTCCTGTAGTTGGATCATAGCCTCTCCATTTATTTTTCAAAGCTGGATGAGTCCAATCCACTCCGGAGTCTATATTAGCTACTACGACTCCAGTACCATCATAACCTAATTCCCACACTTGGTCTGCCTTAACTCTTTCAACGTTCCATTCTACTCCATCAGCAGAAGGCTCAATTTCACTATCAATTTTTATATCTTCTAATTTGTAGATATTATTTTTATAGATTTTTTCTACCTCTGATATATAGGAAAGGTTTTCTACTACTTCTTTTGTAGCCTTTACATATATCATATTAACTATATGATAAGGTGTAAATTCTACTACATTTCCATTTTCCTTTTCTTGCTCTAAATATTTCAATACATTAGCTTGAGTTAGCTCCGCATTATCTTTTAATGCTTCTACTACTCCTTTTCTAACTTCAAGTTTAGTCTGATATGGTGTCATAGCTGATGATACAGCATTTCTTGTGGCATAGGCTACTTTTTCTGTATCAACTTGCTTTGCCATATAGACCAGTATTTCCACCATATCTTCATCATTACTTAAGCCTTTCATCACTTCAGGTTCAATCTTCATTGAAGCCTCTTTGCGTAAACTTTCTTTTGCTGAACTAAGTTGGTTGTTTTCTGCATAGACAAAAGATGTGAAATATCCCAATACCATAACAAGAGTTATTAGTAAGGATAATACTTTTCTTATCTGTTTGTTCTTTGACATTCAACAATTACCTCCTTATTTTATGGTGAGGCCCCTGTAGACAGGGCCCCCCATTTTAAATATTTTATTTTTCGTAATATGTTACATCTCCATTTATATCAAAATATGTTATTGCATCTGGTAGTTCTGATATGGATACTAATTCACCTTCTTCATCAACTATAGTGTCACTATTAAGCTTAAGATAAATTTCTCCTCCAGAATTATACCATTCTGTAAGCTTAGCTTGTGCTCTTGCATTTGTATTTATATAATCCATATCAAATGCTTCGTCACCTATTATTATTGAATTAGACACTAAATCTTGAATATTTCCTATTACAGTTACTTTTCCTGCTGCCATTTCTGTTACCTTAAACCCGTATTCACTTACATACACTACTTGAACTTTTAGCCCTGTGGCTACTAATCTTTCTGGTACTGTCCAAGTTCCTGTGTATAGTCCATCTTCTTCAGTCATTGGAATTCCAATTTCGTTGTTTTCTAATCCAAATGGTAACAATAACCTGAAGTATCCTTCTCCACCTGTAGGAGCATTAAAGCTAACAGTCAATACTTCCCCTGCTCTAAGTTCTATATCTTGTGATGGCTCAATATTTGTAATAACTGGTGCTTCTAGTTCCACTAATACTTTTCTTACAACTGTAGTTACATTTCCTGCTCCATCAGTTGCTTTTACAGT
>CAYMGW010000305.1:2978-3317 GCA_964390085.1 uncultured Tissierella sp. | reverse complement strand
ATATTGAAAAACAAGTTCCTACTATAGGATTTATAGCCCATATGGATACTAGCCCAGATATGTCCGGTAAGGATGTGAATCCTAAAATTATAACTAATTATGACGGCAAGGATATAGTATTAAATGACGAAAAAAATATTATTATGTCGATAAAAGATTTTCCAGAATTAAAAGATTATGTTGGGAAGGATTTAATTACCACAGACGGTACAACTTTGTTAGGCGCTGATGATAAAGCTGGAATAGCTGAAATAATAACAGCAATGGAATATTTAATTGAAAATCCTCATATTCCTCATGGTACTATAAAAATCGGCTTTACTCCTGATGAAGAAATTG
>CAYMGW010000305.1:0-2968 GCA_964390085.1 uncultured Tissierella sp. | reverse complement strand
GTAGTGGCGCTGATTATTTTGATGTAGAGAAATTTAGCGCAGATTTTGCCTATACTGTAGATGGTGGTCCAATAGGTGAACTAGAATACGAAAACTTTAATGCTGCTACAGCTAAGATTTATATTCAGGGAAGGAATGTTCATCCAGGTACAGCTAAAAATAAGATGCTCAATTCTATTTTAATTGCTAATGAACTTAACTCAATGCTTCCTATAAATGAAAGGCCTGAATATACTGAAGGCTATGAGGGATTCTACCATCTAATGGATTTCAATGGCTCTGTTGAGAAAACAGAAATTGCATATATTATAAGGGATCATTCTATGGAAAAATTCCAAATCAAGAAAGAAACTTTAACTAAAGCTGTAGAGTTTTTAAATCACAGATATGGTAATATTATTACCTTGGAAATAACAGATTCATACTATAACATGAAAGAAAAAATTGAGCCTGTTATGCATATAATTGATATTGCTAAAAAAGCTATGGAACAATTAGGTATTGAGCCGCTAATTAAACCTATTAGAGGAGGTACTGATGGAGCTAGACTTTCTTATATAGGTCTACCTTGTCCAAATCTTTTCACAGGCGGACACAACTATCATGGTAAATTTGAATATATTCCTATATTTGCTATGGAAAAATCAGTGGAAACTATTTTGAAAATAATAGAATTAGTGCAAGAAATGTAACAAAATAAGATCCTTCGTTACACTAGAATTAATAAAAAATAATTATAGTTGTAACGAAGGACTTTTTAATTGTTAACTGTTATTTGTCAATTGAACTATATCCATTCATCTTTATGTTTTAAAATATAATTCTCCATTTCTCTTACATAAGCATTGTTTATTTCTTTTATGAGCCTATTATTTATGGAGTCCAATTTAATATTATCAATTGTTGATATAGGCAATACATTTACAGAAGTTCCAGACATAAATCCTCCATCTAACTTCTCTAAATCATCTATATGGATACTTTCTTCAACTATTTTTATATTTAATTTATTGCAAACATCAAAAATATGTTTTCTTGTAATGCCTATTAATACTTCCGATGCTTTAGCCGTATATACTTTGTCACCTTTTACAAAAAACATATTAGAACGGCTTCCTTCAGGTATATGGCTTGATTTACTTACAAGTAATGCCTCAAAAGCATTTCCTTCTTTTAAAGCTTTAGCTACTTCTTCTTTAAATGATGTAAATAAAACCTTTGCATTAGGGTTATTTCTTTCATAATGAAATAATATAGTATGAATTCCTTTTTTATAATATTCTTCCGGTGGATAAAAACTCTCAATGTTATAGGCTAAAAACACTTTACCCATTCCTTCAATTTCTGTAGATAAAAGCTTTACATTTAATTTATCTATATTGTTTTTTAATATAAGAGTTTTGATATCCGACCTTATGTCCTTTTCGCTTCTACCTATGTTATATCCAATTATTTCTGCAGAATGAAACATTCTGTTTAAGTGATCTTCTAAGAAAAGAGGTACTCCACCTATTACCCTAATGACTTCATAAATAGGTGGCTTTTCTATTCTTTGGAAAATTTCTAAATCTTTTGTAGTCTCAATCTGCCCATTTACAACATAATAGTCCTTAATTGTTTCTGGTTTCATTTTTCTCCCCCTTTTATTCCTATTTCACTAACTCTTCAAGGTTTTTTATTATTACGTCCTTCTTTATTCTTGTTAATCTCATACTCTTTTCTTTTAATGCCTTTTTCATATCTGCTACTGATAGGTTAATATTATCTAGCATCTTTATTTTACTATCATTCTTTTCAAGCTTCAATCTAATTTTATTGGTTTCATCTTCTAAATCCTTTAGCATATCTGAAGCTTCTATATCTTTCCCTTCCAAGGCTTTCAAATATGCTTGGTAGGTAGAATATTTTATTTTATTTATTTCTCCCGATATTTCATCTTTATATACTTCAAACATGGGTGCAAGATTTGACATACTCTGACTTCCATAATCGTAAATGTTTAATATTCTTTTATCTTCTATGGATTTAGTTAAGGCATTTAAGCTTTCTTTAAACTTTTCATTTTTCTCTGTGGATATTCCTTTTTTTACCCCTTCTGCCTCATATTTATTCCATTCTTTATGGGTTTGTTCTATTTTTTTATCTATCTCTTCCCATGTTTTCAAAAGTTTCTCATCTTTATCCTGTGGTTTTTTTTGCTCTTTACCTTTAACTCCTTGGGATTGATCCCCGCCTTGGCTTCCTTTGCTTGAACTTTTATCTCCCGTAGCACTTGTTGCTCCTTTAGTTTCGTTTTTTACTTCAATAATTTTTTCTGATTTAGCTTTTTCCTCTTCTTTAACTTTTTCTAATTCGGCTTTTTCTACTTCATAATCCGTTCCATCTAATATACTTTCAATTTTCTCAGTTTCTTTTAATATATCCTGAAGTCCCTTGTTTATTTTTCCTAGAGCTTTAGGCGCTCTATCCTTTTTCTCAATTTTAACTGCCTGATTTTTAGTAGTTCTGCATCCACTTAATGTAAATATTATTATTATCAACAGTATATACCACTTATTTTTTTTCAAAATAATCACCTCTAGATTATTATTTCCAGAGGTGAATTTATTATTAAAGAATAGGTGATAATAATCTAGAAAAGGACTCTTTTATTTTAACAATTCCGCTTCTGTTATTATATTCTTCCAATGTAATTTCCTTACAATATTGTAAATCATTTAAAAACCTATCTGTCAATTTTAAGTTAATAGATTCATCATATAAAAACGCATTTACTTCAAAATTTAATTTAAAACTTCGAATATCTAAATTTGCAGTACCAACAGAAGAGACAAAGTCGTCCATCAAAACTACCTTTGAATGGAGAAAGCCTTTTTCATAGGTATAGAATTTTACTCCCGCTACGAGTAGTTCTCCAATATAGCTCATACTAGCCCAATATACAAAAGGATGGTCTGGCTTACAAGGT
>CAYMGW010000304.1:0-3322 GCA_964390085.1 uncultured Tissierella sp. | reverse complement strand
CCTATACCTTTTCTTTTATAGTCTTTCCTAAAAGTCCATTAGGTTTAAGCAATAAGACTATAATAAGTATTGAAAAGGCAACAGCGTCTTTAAATACTGATCCACCATAGGCAGATACAAGAGTTTCTGTCATACCAAGGAAAAAACCTCCAAATACAGCTCCAGGAATAATACCTATTCCCCCTAATACTGCTGCAACAAATGCTTTTAATCCAGGCACTGTTCCCATTAAAGGATTTATAGTATTATAATAGACCCCAACAAGAACTCCAGCTGCTCCTGCCAATGCAGAACCTAAAGCAAAGGTAGTTGATATTGTTTTATTTACATCTACTCCCATAAGCTCAGCGGCATCCTTATCAAGAGAAACTGCTCTCATGGCCTTACCTATTTTAGTTTTATGAACTATATATTGAAGTCCAATCATCAATGCAATAGTGATTAAAATGATATAAATATTTTTTACATCTACTATAACCTTTCCATTAAATAAATTCAGTATTTTACTTTGCAACACTTCTGGAAATGTTCTTGTATCAGGCTTTACAAAATACACCATGGTATATTCTAAAAACAAAGATACAGATATAGCAGTAATAAGAGCTGCAATTCTTGTAGAATTTCTTATAGGCTTATATGCTACTTTTTCTATTATCATCCCAAGAATACTACAAACTAACATTGAAATTAGCAATGAAGGAAAAAAACCTAATCCTAGAAAGGTTGTTAAGGCAAATCCCACATATGCTCCTATCATATAAATATCACCATGGGCAAAATTAATTAAGTTTATTATTCCATATACCATGGTATAACCTAATGCTATTAGGGCATATATGCTTCCAAGTGATATTCCATTTATTAATTGCTGTAATAGTTGTTCCATTTTTAACTTCCTTTCTATAATAAATCTATATGAACAATGTCTTTAAAGAATGGATTATCCAAAGACATTGTTCACTTATAATTATTTTGGATCCAATTTCTTCAAGAATGTTGGAACTCCATTTTTCATTTCTATTATCGTTACAGATTTTACTGAGTTGTGTTTTTCATCTATAGATACAGTTCCTGTTACTCCTTTAAAATCCTTAGTTGAAGCAAGTGCATCTTTCAATTTTTCTGGATTTGCTTCCCCAGCTCTCTCTAATGCATCCTTTAAGAAATATCCTAAATCATATCCTAAAGCGTTGAAGGCATCTGCATCTTTACCATATTTTGCTTTAAAGCTTTCTTTAAATTTAACTACTTCTTCAGCTTCATCCATTGGAGAATAGTGACTTGAGTAATAAACATCATTTAAAACATCATTCCCTGCAATCTCAGTAAGCTTTGGTGATTCATATCCATCAGCTCCAAGGATTGGTATATTTAATCCTAGTTCTCTTGCTTGTCTAACTATTAAGCCAACTTCTTCATAATAACCTGGTACAAATAGTACTTCTGGATTTAATCCTTTAAGGTTTGTTAAAACTGCTCTAAAATCTGTATCCTTAGCTTGATAAGCTTCTTCTGTTAATACTGTTCCACCTTGGCTTGTATAGGTTTCTTTGAAAGCCTTCGATAGTCCCTTAGCATAATCAGATGTGCTATCAGCTAATATTGCTGCATTTTTGAATCCCAAATCCTTTAAAGCAAAGTCTGCCATCATAACTCCCTGGAAAGAATCACTAAAACAAGTTTTAAATACATATTCTCTTACATTTCCATTACTATCAACTGTAACATCATCTGCTGTAGCTGAGGCTGATATTAAAGGAATCTTATTTTGGGTCGCTGCTGGTATTGCAGCCTTTGTATTTCCAGATGTAGCTGGCCCAAGTAATGCAACAACCTTATCTCTAGTAGCTAATCTTGTAGAAACATTTGCTGATTCTGTATCTTCTGATTTATTATCAACTTTAATGGGCTCTAATTGTTTTCCAAGAACTCCACCACTTTTATTTATTTCTTCAATAGCCATCAACAATCCATCACTTAAATTTTGACCATAGGTTGCAACATCACCTGATAACTCATAGTTTACTCCAACTTTTATTGTATCTGAGTTAGCCTGATTACTAGCAGATTTAGATGTACATCCTGCAACAAGACTCAATATAATAACTAGCGATAATACTCCTAACAATTTTTTATTCATTTAGAACACTCTCCCCTTGTAAGTTTTGTATAAAAAAGCCTCTACATGTATGCTTAATACATGTAGAGGCTATTAAAGCGTTACCACTCTACCTTATAATTATCTCACGATAATTAACTTATTAGGTTCAATCTTAAACCCTGACCTTTTAACGGGGTCTACCGATATGGCTTACTCCTTTCAGCCATATAACTCAGAAGTGATTGCTCCCTATTATATCAATACTGGCTCTCAGCTACTCCAGCTCTCTGTACTTGATTTTTTTAATAGTTCACTCTTCATCTTAGCCTTTACATTTAAGTTGTTAAATTAGATTGCAATCTGATTTTTTTATTTAAAAGATACTATAGCACGATAAAGTATTCTTGTCAACATCTTTTTGCAATAATTTTTAAAAATAATTTCAATTAACTAATTCTTCAATATATAAGTTTTGATTTTAAACTGCAATTTTGTTACTCCATTTTCCACATCTATCCCCAAAGCATCCAATATTGCTATCATTTTCATTAATTTTAACAACCTCACATCTATTGGTACATCCATTGCATTCAAAGCTAGTAGAATTAAACTTACTTTCTGCAAGATTAAGTCCTTTAAATTTTGTTTTTCCAACTTTTCCAACAACTTCTTTTGCAATAATGGCAGAGCCTATGGCTCCCATAACATTATAATGCTCTGGAACTAATACATCAAAACCTAAAGTGTTTTCAAATGCTGCTTTGATTCCTTTATTTGCTGCTACTCCTCCTTGAAAAAAGATCTTGGGAGTAATCTCCTTCCCTTTTCCAATGTTGTTAAGATAATTTCTAACTAGAGCATCACAAAGCCCCCTTATAATATCGGATTTATTATATCCTAGTTGCTGCTTATGTATCATATCAGATTCTGCAAAAACTGCACATCTACCAGCAATTCTTACGGATGTATTAGATTTTAAAGCATAATCACCAAACTCTTCAATAGGGATATCAAGTCTTTCTGCCTGTCTATCGATAAATGATCCTGTACCTGCTGCACATACTGTATTCATTGCAAAATCAGATACTATTCCATTTCTTAAAATAATTATTTTTGAGTCTTGCCCACCAATTTCAATTATTGTTCTTACATCTTTATCTATTTCAAGAGCTGCAACTGCATGAGTTGTTATTTCATTTTTTACTGCATCAGCTCCTATTA
>CAYMGW010000303.1:2285-3399 GCA_964390085.1 uncultured Tissierella sp. | reverse complement strand
CAACTGTTTTATTAGGGTTTCAGGCTATAAAGGGCATAGCCCTTGCCTCTACTATTAATAAATATTTAGTAAATGAGTTAAAGGGATATTCCTTAGAAAAAAATGAATTATGGTCCCAATCTCAAACCTGTGCCATAGTATCAAGGTTTATTGCAAAAAATATAAAGTATCCTAATCCAGAGGAGGCTTATATTGGGGGACTTCTTAGAGATATTGGTAAGACAATATTGAATCAACATATGGAAAAGGAATATATGGAAGTACTATCAAAAATGGAAGAAAATAATATATCTTTCTTAGATGCTGAAAAAGAAGTTTTAGGCTTTGGCCATGCAGAGATAGGAGCAAAAGTAGCTGAAAAATGGAATCTTCCTAAGGAGCTGGTAGAGGCAATTGGGTTACACCATACTCCAGAGTTAGCAAAGGTAAATCCTATCTTAGTTTCTATAGTTCATATAGCTGATGCTATGACTATGATGATGGGAGTAGGACTTGGACTTGATGGCTTATCTTATAATTTATCTCCAATGGCAATAGAGACTCTGGATTTAGATGAAATACAATTCCAAAACATTATATCCCAAGTTTCTGATTTAATTAAGGATGAGGATAGTTTTCTAGCAATATAAAGGGTTAAAACAGAAAAAAGCAGATAATTTTATCTGCTTTTTTTAAATGATTCTAAATTTATTACACTACATTCATGTTTTCTATTATTTCTTGATTCTAAAAAGTTTAAAATAATCTTTCCAAGTGAAGTTATTTTAATTTCATAATTTGGATATAGATTACATTTGAGAATACCTAGATATTGCAAATAAATATAATATGCAAAGAAAAATTTAAGGTTGTTTGAAAACTTTGGTAATATACTACCTATTTCATAATTTGCATTTTCATTTAATGAAGATAGTAAATTTATTAAGTCTTTCTTAGATTTTTCCAATATATTTAAGTTTTTTGTATCACAAATTTCAGATATAAATTCATTATTCCAGATATGCTGGAATAATAAAGCATACTTATCTTCGTCTCTTAATCTTAAATAATTAGTTCCTTTATTAGATACTAATAATTTATTGTCATTTATTGAAAGCAATCCTAACTTAAGAGA
>CAYMGW010000303.1:0-2275 GCA_964390085.1 uncultured Tissierella sp. | reverse complement strand
ATTTTTCAAGTTGTTATGTTTAGCTCCGGTAAGTTTAATATACTTATTTTTTTCTGTTAAATCTAAGGGCTTATCTAATACATATAGCATAAACTTATCATAATCCATAATAAGAGAGATAGAATCCTCATTTAGAAAATTTGATATAGTATTAGATAATTCTTTGTCTATTATAAACGGAGATTTAACTAGTTTTAATTGATTAATGAAGTCAAATCTGGTTTTGCTAATATCCAACAGTTCTTTATATGCCTCTTTATAACTTGAATCTTTATTGCTTAGAAATCCTAAATAGTTTTTAAAAGTTTTTATATAGGAGTTAAGGTCTTCTTGGGATACTATAAATCCTTCTTCTATAGCATCCTTGAAGAAAAAATGGAAGTCTACTTGATCAAGATCATATAAAGTTAAGTCCTCATCTGCTAGATAGTATTCAAAAAAATCTATTAAGTTTGCCGTATATTTCTTTATCATTGTCCTAGGGACTTTCAATCCCAAATATGCTTCAAATTCATCTAATTCGTCATATAAGACTGAAACAATATCTTCATCCATTTCCATCGCTTCAAATATGCAATTTGTATATATTTTATATAAATTTATACTATATTTTTTCAGATATTCTTTCATAGTAAGTGTTTGAAAATTTAATCTCAAACGGTTAAAGTCAATAAGCACCTCTTCTAGAAACATAGATTTAATAGAAGGTGGCAAGTGGCTAATATCTCCTATAAAAGTGAAATACCCTAAGATGTGTCCAACTCTAGCTAGAGCTAGATCTCCAGTGGATACAGTTGTTGCTAAATCTGGCTCCCATAATCTATAACTTTTGTTTTGAAGTAAATCTATAACATTGATGAATTCACCTTTAACATCAATAATTTCAAAAAGAGATATATTTGATTTGCTTCGTTCAAATAGAATTTCTTTTTCTTGAGCTGTTAGTGTTGATGATTTTTCTTCAAGAAATTTCTCAATAAAGGTTTTTCCATCTTTCCCCATAAAGTCTATGCTTATCCATACATTAAAGGCTAATGTATGTTTATGCTCACCAAAATCAGGATAAAAGAATTCAAGTTTATCTAATATACTTTCATCCTGTATTTCTTTAGATATATACTTTAACAACTTTTTAGTTGCAGATTTGTCAATTTTTTGTATTTGCTTATAAGTTAAATCTTGCATAATTCCCCCCAAAATATATTACCAATAATTATTTATCAAAATATATTATATACTATTATATAGAAGATTGCACAAGAAAAAAATAAATCCCCTAAATTATAGGGGATTTATTTCTATATATCAGATAATTGTGTTCTTGATTTATTTTGTTCCCAAGCATGAAGTAAAAGAGCAAGACCTATAACTCCATAGGCAATAAATACTCTAAAGTATTCACCTATTTGGGCATTACCCATTAGGTTTTGACCCGCTAGTGGAGAAATAATAAATAGTAAGTGGAATAGGAAAGTTCCAATTAAAGCTTCCTTCCAAGATGCTTTATTTACCGATGCACCACCTATTAAAAGGGATGCTACTGCAAAAAGGCCTACCTGCTCATGATTGTTAAAGGTATTTAATGTACCCATATTTTGAAGATATACTATTTGTCCCCAAGCTGCTAAGACTGTAGAAATTATTATGGCAATAATTCTAGTTTTATCTACATTGATACCAGATACACTTGCTATATTCATATTTTGCCCTACAGCTCTCATTTCTTGACCTAATTTAGTTTTTAGGAAGAAGTAAAGAGCTACAAATAATAAAGCGGTTATTATTAATGTAACTATAGGGTAAGGTGTAATACCCTTAAAGATTAAGCTATCTAAGGATTTTCTAATAATATTTAAATCTATAGTATTTCTAAGTCCTACACCTGTGGACATCAACATATTTGGATTACTAAAAGGTATAACTTTACCAGCTAGCACTATAAATACTAATTGATATATTCCATTAGCGAAGAAGCCTAGAATCATAGAAGTTATCATTTCTTTTCCCTTAGCCTTATTTAGGACTTTTCCAACTAAGTAACCAAAGAATATGGCTACAGGAGTGGAAACTAATATTGCAATTAAAAATCCACCTATTCCTCCTATACCATAGTTAATTATAAAGATAAGCCCAATTTGTCCAGCCATAGCTCCTAGAACTATACCAAAGTTTAATCCCATTCCAGTTATAACAGGGATTATAAGGGACATTACCAATATTAGATTTCTGGATAGTCTAAAGACCATTTCATTAAAAAGAAAGTTAAGTGGCAAAC
>CAYMGW010000302.1:2813-3403 GCA_964390085.1 uncultured Tissierella sp. | reverse complement strand
CAACTAATGGAATTAAAACCAAATAAGAAGCTAGATATTGAATATATCTTGAAAGATATTGACAAATATAAACCTAGAAGAAGAGGCTGGCACTGGAGAGAAGGAGTAGGAGAAAATAGACAAATTGGTAAATTTGAATATTACGATACATCTGTAAATCTTGAAAATAGTCAACCGCTACCAGCAGCAAAATACTTTGATAATATAGATCCACAACCAAAGGCTGTAATTACAACAGAAATCGCTTCGGGTAGATTTGAAGACGATATAAGACGTATGAGAATGGCTGCATGGCATGGAGCAGACCATATAATGGTTATTAGAACTGCGGGACAATCTCACTTTGAAAGCCTTATAGAAGGAACCCCGCAAGGAGTAGGTGGAATTCCTATTTCAAGGAAGCAAGTTAGAGCTCAAAGAAAAGCTTTAGATTTTATAGAAGATGAAGTAGGTAGACCAATTAACTACCATTCCTATGTTTCCGGAGTAGCAGGTCCAGAAATTGCAGTAATGTTTGCTGAAGAAGGGGTAAATGGAGCGCACCAAGACCCTCAATATAATGTTCTTTACAGAAATATTAATATGATTAG
>CAYMGW010000302.1:0-2803 GCA_964390085.1 uncultured Tissierella sp. | reverse complement strand
TGATGCTGCAGAAGCTAAGAGAGTTATGGCTTGGGCAGATATAGCACAAATAGATGGTGCTCACAACGCAAATGCTACAGCAAGAGAAGCTTGGAAGGTAATGCCAGAGCTTATGGTACAGCATGCTATTAACTCAATATTCTCTGTAAAAGTTGGAATGAAGAAAGAGAACATCTGTCTTTCAACAGTACCACCAACAGCACCACCAGCACCTTGTATGAGACTAGACTTACCTTATGCTGTTGCATTAAGAGACTTGTTCAGAGAATATAAGATGAGAGCACAAATGAATACAAAATACATGGAGTCTTCTCCTAGAGAAGCAACTGTAACTCATGTGCTTAACCTATTAATTTCTCAATTAACTAGGGCAGATATTCAATCAACAATTACTCCTGATGAAGGAAGAAACGTACCATGGCATATATATAATATTGAAGCAGTAGATACAGCTAAACAAGCCTTTGCTGGTATGGATGGATTAGGAGCAATGGTTGAAATCAAGAGAGATAAAGGTGAGTTAGCAGATAAAGTTAGAGAATTAAAAGAAAGAGCAATTCTCTTTATGGAAGAAATCATTGAAGTTGGTGGATACTTTAATGCAGTAGAAGCAGGATTCTTCGTAGACTCTGGATATTATCCAGAAAGAAATAATGATGGTATAGTTAGAAAAGCTAGCGCAGGAGTAGGAGAAGGAACAGTCTATGAAAGAGATGCTGATTATATGGCTCCAGTAACTGCACACTTTGGATATAATAATGTGGCTCAATATGACGAAAGTTTGGTAACTAACCCAGCTACTTTAATCGGTGGTGGAACATTTGAAGATCCATCTAAGATTATATTTATAGATGAATTAGATGAAAATGACAATGTAAATGTAAGATTAGAAGAAGTTAAAGAGCTAAGAACTACATCTAAGATAAAACCTGAAATGGAATGGCTAGGGGACGGTATTGTCTTAACTACATTATTCTTACCTACTGATATAAGAACTGCAGAATTTGCTGCAATTGAAATAGGTAAGAAAATGGGATTAGAAGATGTAGAAGTAATCCATAAAGAAATAATGCAAGAAGCTGAAGGAACTCGTATAGAGTTAAAAGGTAGAGTTGCATTTACTATAGATACTAAAGATCTAGTTATTCCGCCTAAACCAAAGGAATTAACTGAAGAAGAAATCCGTGCAGATATAAAAGCTAAGCCAATGAAGATTGTAGCTGCAACTGTTGGAGAAGATGAACACTCTGTAGGAATTCGTGAAATCATCGATATTAAACATGGTGGAATTGAAAAATATGGTATTGAATGTCATATATTAGGTACATCAATATCAGTAGAGAAATTAGTTGATGCTGCTATAGAATTAAATGCTGATGCAATTCTTTCATCAACAATAATTTCCCATGATGATATTCACTATAAAAACATGAAAAAATTACATGAGCTATGTATAGAAAAAGGTATAAGAGATAAGATCATCCTTGTAGCTGGTGGAACTCAAGTATCCAACGAACTAGCTGTTGAATCTGGTATGGACGCTGGATTTGGTAGAGGTACAAAAGGAGTCCATGTTGCTACATTCTTAGTTGAAAAGAGAAGAGCGATGAGTAATGAAAATTAATCTATTAGTTGCAGAAATAGGTAGTACTACAACTGTAGTTAATGCATTTAATGATTTAGACACCTGCCCGAAATTTATCGGGCAGGGTCAATCTGCCACATCCGTATTAGAAGGCGATGTTAATATTGGTTTAAAGGGAGCTATAGAAGATTTAGCAAAAAATCTAGGTGAAGGCTCTATTGAGTATGATGAATTAATAGCAACTAGCTCCGCAGCAGGAGGTCTTAGGATGACTGTTCATGGCTTGGTATATGATATGACTGTTAAGGCTGCTAAAGAAGCTGCATTAGGGGCAGGAGCTAATATAAAATATATCACTGCTGGGAAACTCCGAAAATCAGATTTAAGGAAGATAGAAGAAATAAAACCTAATATTATCCTAATTGCAGGTGGAGTTGACTATGGTGAAAGGGATACAGCCCTTTATAATGCAGAGCTTATTGCAGAAATGAATTTAAATATACCAGTTATATATGCAGGAAATATAGAAAATCATGAAGATGTAAAAGATGCTTTTGAAGGAAAACAAACAGAACTTTATATAGTTGATAATGTTTATCCTAAAATTGATGAACTAAATGTAGAACCTACAAGAAAGGTAATTCAAGAAGTATTTGAAAAACATATAATTCATGCACCAGGTATGGAGCGTGTAAGGGAAATGGTAACTGGACCAATAATGCCAACACCTGGGGCTGTAATGGCAGCTTCTCAGCTTTTATATGATGATATTGGAGATCTAGTAACCATAGATGTAGGTGGAGCTACAACAGATGTTCATTCTGTTACAGAAGATAGTGATGAGATATCAAGAATTTTAATAAACCCAGAGCCTAAAGCCAAGAGAACTGTAGAAGGTGATCTTGGAGTTTATGTAAGTATGAAAAATGTAGTGGAAATGGTAGGTAAAGAAGAATTAGCTAAGGAACTACAAATTACTATGGAGGAACTTGAAGCTCTAATTCTTCATCATAAACCAATACCAGAAACTGATTTGGAAAAAGCCTTTGTAGAAAAGCTAACATTACATGCAACTATTACAGCAGTTAGAAGACATGCAGGTGGACTAAAACACTTATATGGACCATCCGGCAAAAAAACTATTGCAGAAGGTAAAGATTTAACTCAAGTAAAATATATAATAGGTACTGGTGGAGCTTTAACACGATTGCCTAATAG
>CAYMGW010000301.1:0-3406 GCA_964390085.1 uncultured Tissierella sp. | reverse complement strand
GGTGCCTACATCAATGTGGCCTTAGACACAGAACTTGAAGACAATATGAATATAATTATAAAGAATCCTAAGTCATATACTATTTCATCTGCAGGAGCAGAAATTGATGTAAAATCTTTTTATGAAACTGTAGGTGAGGTACTAGATGATCAAGGTATTGTATTAGGGGATAAGGATTTTACTTATCCAGAACTGAATGATACAATTTCCAACGGCACAAATATTGAAATATTTCATGTTCAGGAGGTGGTTGATACTGTTGAGGATGTTATTCCTTTTGAAAAAGTTGTAAATAAAAACAATAAAATTGATATTGGAACATCGAAAGTTGTTCAAGCTGGTAAAAATGGAGTTAAGAAAGCTTATTTTAAAAAGGAATATATCAATGGTGAGCTACATTCAACTGAATTAGTAAAAGAAGAAGTGGTTTCCCAACCTATTTCTGAAATTATAGAAAAAGGTACCAAGGATTTAATCGTTACATCTAGAGGTAATACTAGCTATAGAAAAGCTATAACTATGACAGCCACTGCTTATGATTTATCATTCCAAAGTACAGGTAAAAGCCCTGGTGACAGGCATTATGGCCTTACAGCCTCAGGTACAAAGGCTAGGCCCGGTGTAGTTGCCGTTGACCCTAGGGTAATCCCTTTAGGCACGAAACTTTATGTTCAAAGCCTTGATGGATCTAAAGATTATGGTTTTGCTATAGCAGAGGACACAGGAGGAGCAATTAAAGGAAATAAAATTGATTTGTTCTTTGAAACTTCTAGTGAAGTTAATAGATTTGGAAGAAGGAAAGTTAAAGTATATATATTAAAATAAATAAAAAATTAGATTCCCAAAAGGGAATCTAATTTTTTATCTTATAATTCTTTATATCTATATCCAAATATAGTTTCTTCTCTTTTTAAATGTCCTTTTTCTACCATTTGTTTTAGTCTATCTTCTAAAGAATCTATGGTAAGTGTAAGATTAAATTCTTTTTCTATTTCAGTGATTATATGAATGAAATCTGTATCATTTATTGGGAGTTTCCCTTTTATAATATTCATAAATTTTTCATCATCTTCTTTCCCTTTGTTTTTCAATTCATCAAAGGGATTTTCTGTATGAGGGCTAGAACTTATGGCTGCTCTAATCCTTGCAAATATAGTTCTTCCCATGGAAGCAGAAGAAATAAACACATCTCCTGTTCTTAAGTATGGTAACCTTCTAGTTTCCTCCATTGTAAGGTCTGTTTCTTCCTTTATAGTCTGTATATCTGATGCTCTAACGGTTCGAAATATAAATTTAGTATTTAATTGGGCTGTAATAGTTTCATCTAATAAGGTAGGTCTTTGAGTTGCTAAAATCAGAAATGCACCATATTTTCTACCCTCTTGAGATATCTCTTTAAGTATTGATTTAGATGGGGAATCATACCCCTTCGGTGCAAAGTTATGTGCTTCGTCTGTAACTACTATAAATGGTGGAAAATATTCAGCATGAGTCTTTTTATATAATGCATCCTTGTAATCTCTTCTCTTATGGTAAAGATTGTTTAATAAATATGTGCTAAATACTTGAAGTATCCTAGTATTACCTTGGATAACCATTAGTTTTCCCCTCTGAAGCCCTTCTTCTATTTCTCGTATGTCCTTAGAAAATACTCCCTCGTTGTCTAGCCTCTTTAATCTCCACATTATTCCCTTTACAGAATTATATGGACAGGTTTTATCGTATTTTTGATAAGTTTCCTTTCTTCTTTCCCATGCCTTTCTCTCTTCCTCTGAATCAGCATAGTTAATTCTATTATCTATTCTATCAATGGAGCCTTCTTCTTGAGCTTCTGTTAGCATCTGCATTCTAGTATAAAAGCTATTGAGGGAATCTTTTCTTTTAAATAATACATCTACTACATTATTCATAGCATCTGTAAGATTTGAAGCAGCGTCCAATAAATTCTTTAAATCTTGAGCAGATAAATCTTCAAATTTTACTCCTACATGATAGCCTACTTGTAAGCATTTAAATTTGTCTTCAAAGCTTATTGAACTTTCTTCTAAGTATGGTGCTACTTGTCCAAAGTCCATTTCAAAATGAGGATCTAATACTATTGTAGGAATATTTTGCTGCATCAATTCCTCTAGCAATACCCTAAGTCCAAAGGATTTACCTGACCCTGAGCCTCCAAATACGCCTATGTGAGGATAATGGTGCATAGATTTTATATCTAGAATATATGGAATCTCTCTTTGAGGACATAATCCTTTTTCTTCAAAGGTATATAGAAGATTCTTGTACTCCTCATCCATTCCCATTGCCATATCATCTGTATTTCTAATAACTCCTAAGACTAATCCATCTTCTTTTTTAGTCTTGAGCATTATCTCCTTCACTTCATGAAATTCTGGCAACCTAATATCTGAACCTGTTTGTACTGGATATAAGGCTTCATTTAAAAGTCTTACCTTGGCAATATAAATTGTTTCTTCATCAATATTATAGCCTAGAGTCCTTAGAGACTCTAATACAGAAGAATCCACAAAATCTCCTGCTATATTTAGAGGAATATATCTGTTAAAAGTCCTGGCTTCTACAACTTCCCCAATTAAATCCCCTTGATAAGGGTCTTCTATTATTAAAAACTCATTTATTCTAAAATTTCTAGTTTTGGAACCTATGAATACTTCCTGCTGAGTTGTAATACCTACTACTTTCATTAATTTCACCTCTTCTATTTAGTTAATAGTGAATAGTGAATAGTGAATAGTTTTGAGTAAGGCTTTTGGGTCTTTAAAGTTTTAACTATTAGTTATTTACTATTCACTTTTCACTGTCTTTTAGCTCTTTCCGATACGAAAAATCTTTCGTATAGCTCTCTGTCCATATATCTTTCCATAAGGCCTTTCATTATGGCATCAGATATTTTGACTTCTTTATCTACTATATCTAGCCATAGGGGTACACCCCTACTATTCTCTGGTGTTAGTGTAAAGACCAATCTTCCCATTTCTTCTAAATATTCTTTTTGACTATCTATGATATCCATTCCTATAACTGTAGGTGCCAAGGAAGACCTCATGAATATTGAGGAATACCCCTCTACATTTTTCTTGTTAACTTCATCATTTATAATTATCATTTCACCGTACTCTAGTTGACCAAAGAGTAATTCCCTATCATAGGCATTTATATTCATCTTAGGATATATTTCTCCCAGTTTGTCTCCTATAATGGAAGTTTTTATATCCTTAATAACTCCAACTAAAAGGATATCATTCTTCTCACATTCTTCCCTTAGATTAAGCCACAAATCATAGGAATATATATAATATCTAATAAGTGAGCCATCCATAAGAATAGCATAGGGTTTAAAACTTCTTGCAGCATCAAGAGCAACTTCTACTTCTATATTATCTAA
>CAYMGW010000300.1:0-3415 GCA_964390085.1 uncultured Tissierella sp. | reverse complement strand
GCTATAGATGAAAACCTATTTTTAACTCTAAAGAAGGTTTCTGATGAATGGTTAGCTGATAGAGAAGAAATGGGGTTTTCACTTGGATGGTTTAATAGGGAATATTTAAATAAGTCTAAAATAGGAGTTGTAAAAAATCAAGAAAATGGAGAAATAATAGCATTTGCTTCCATAAGCCCTAGTTATGATGATTATAAATCAGCTTCAATTGATTTAATGCGTTTTAAAAAAGAAGTACCTAACAATACCATGACTTTTCTTATATTAAATTTGATTTTAAAATTTAAAGAAGATAATTATAAAGTATTTAATTTGGGAATGGCACCACTTTCAAATGTAGGTATAGCACAGAATGCACATATTCAAGAAAGAATGGCTCATTTAGTATTTAAATATGGTAGACATTTTTATAGTTTTGATGGATTGAGAAAATATAAAAACAAATTTGATCCTAGATGGGAAGGCAGATATTTAGTTTATGAGGACCTTACATTACTTCCATCTTCTTTGATTGATGTAACATGGTTAATTCATTCAAAGAAGAAAAAATCTCTAAGAGGTGAGTAATTATATGAAGAGAAAAATATTAAAAGCAATAGGAACAATAGACGAACTAAATATAGAAGAACTTAATAGTATTAATGTTGGAGTTGAAATACAGGACTTTACAGAACCTAATCTATCTTTAGATGAGATTAACATAATAATAGATAAGTATAAAGAAAGATTGAAAGGTTTTAATAATATCAAAGCTCTCCATGGACCTTTTTTGGATTTAAAGCCTTCAAGCCCAGATAAATTAATTAGAGAAGTAAGTTACAATAGATATTTATATACTATAAATGCGGCTAAAGAATTGGATATAGATTATTTAATATTCCATAGTCAAATTAATCCATATTTAAATCAACCTTCCTTAAGGAAATTAAACAATATTCAAAATAAAGAATTTTGGTTAGAAACATTAAAAGAAGTACCAGATTATAAGGGAATAATACTTCTAGAAAATATATTTGAAGAAACTCCAAGCATGTTAAAGGAGCTAATAGAAACTATAAACTTACCTAATATAAAAATTAATCTAGATATAGGACATGCTAAATTAGGAAAGGTTTCCTTGGAGGAATGGATAAAAGAGCTTAAAGATTATATTTTGTATATTCATGTTCATTCTAATGATGGATTATATGATATTCATCAAAGTCCACATCAAGAGGAAATAGAAAAATTATATTATATATTAGATAAATATTGCCTAAATCCAGTATTATCTTTAGAATATAAAGTAAATAATTTGAAAAAGGAAATAGGCAGATATAGATAGGAGGAAAAAATATGGCAAATATTATGATACAAGGAACCACGTCTTCTGCAGGTAAGAGTCTTATGTGTACAGGCTTATGTAGAATATTTAAAGAAGATGGATATAAGGTTTATCCCTTTAAATCTCAAAATATGTCTTCAAAATATTATACTACTACTGAGGGATATAAGATAAGCACAGCACAAAGCCTACAAGCAATAGCTGCAGGACTTAAACCTCATCCAAATATGAATCCAATCTTACTTATACCAAAATCAGACAAAGGCTCTATGGTTGTCATAAAAGGTGAAGACAAAGAGGATATGGAAGCTGTAGAATATTTTAAGTATAAGAATACTCTTAAACCAATGATATTAGATATATATAAGGAAATAGAAAAGGAAAATGATATCGTTGTCATAGAAGGTGCAGGCAGTCCAGCAGAAATAAATTTAAAACAAAATGATATAGTAAATATGGGAATGGCTGAAATGGCTGATGCTCCAGTACTTTTGGTAGCAGATATAGATAGGGGAGGAGTATTTGCTTCTCTTTATGGTACTGTTATGCTTCCAGAAGAGCATGAAAGAAAGAGAATAAAGGGACTTATAATCAACAAATTTAGAGGAGATAAGACTTTATTAGACCCAGGAATTATAATGATTGAAGAACTATTAAATATACCAGTTGTAGGCACTATACCTTTTGCACATTTAGAATTAGTAGATGAAGATAGTTTAGTAGACTATGATAAAGAATGTAATAGCAATCCTCAAAGTGAAGAAGAGATGGAAAAGGAATTAAATAAATTAGCCATAATACTTCGAGAGAATATGGATATGGATTATGTTTATAAAATAATGGGGTTGGATTCAGTGAATAACTAATAGTGAATAGTGAATAGTGAATAGTAGGGGCGACTTTTGGTCGCAAGTTAAGGAGAATGAAATATGTTGATGAATATCATATTTGCAGTACTTTTAGATTTTCTTATAGGAGATCCCTATAGTTTTCCTCATCCAGTAAAGCTCATGGGGAGAATCATTTCTTTTGAAGAAAAGTTCGCTAGAAAAATTACTGGATCAAAGAAAGGACTAAAACTTTCAGGATTTATTATAGTTATAGTTAATATTTTACTTGGTTTTACTGTACCATATATATTATTAAAATCCATAAAACAATATAAAATTCTTTATATGATAGTAAACACTTATTTAATATATACATGTATAGCTGCAAGATGTTTACATAATGAAGCCATGAAAGTATCAAAAGCTTTAGATATAGGCATAGAAGAAGCTAGGACGAGGCTTTCTTATATTGTTGGAAGGGAGACTAAAAATCTTTCAGAAGAAGAAATTATCAGAGCAACAGTAGAGACTGTAGCAGAGAATACATCTGATGGAGTCATTGCTCCTCTATTTTATATAATTGTTCTAGGTGTACCGGGAGGACTGGCATATAAGTTTATAAATACTATGGATTCTATGCTAGGATATATGAATGAGAAATATATTAACTTAGGATATTTCCCCGCAAAGGTAGATGATATATTTAATTATATTCCTTCGAGGTTAACTGGAATTTTAATGTGTTTAGGTTCTTTAGGGAAATTTAGTATAAAAGATGGATTTAGGATAATGATTAGAGATAGAAAAAATCATAAAAGTCCAAATTGTGCATATCCAGAGGGAGCTGTTGCAGGGCTTCTAGGTATTCAATTAGGCGGAAATAATTATTATCATGGAAAGTTAGTTGAGAAGCCTACAATTGGAGACAGGATTAGAGATATTATAAAAGCAGATATAGAAAGAACTATAGAAATCATGTATCGAAGTGAAGTATTGTTTTTGATTATTTGTGTCCTAATTGAATTATGGATAATTAATATGTAAAAATATCTTGTATAAAATATATTTTTGTGATAGCATTGAAAATGAAAATTAAAATTAAATATTAATATATTAGGTTCTATAGAAAGACTAATAGGGAAATGGGTGAGAATCCCATACAGCCCCCGCTACTGTAAGTGAGGATGAAATCAGCTTATGCCACTGGAGAAATCTGGGAAGGTGCTGAAAGTAAAATGAATCACAAGTCAGGAGACCTGCC
>CAYMGW010000299.1:1860-3420 GCA_964390085.1 uncultured Tissierella sp. | reverse complement strand
TTTCATATCTTACTGTTTCTTCAAACAAAAACACATGCCCTTGATCCACTAACATTGTTTCCCCTGGCTTTAGATTATATTCGGTTAATGAGCCATCAGCTTCTAAAAATAATTCTCCATGTCCCGAAAATTTTTGTAATATAAAACCTTCTCCTCCTAATAATCCTGAAGAAAATTTCTTTGTAAATACAGTTTGAAATTCAACACCTGTTTCCGATGCAAGATAAGCAGATTTCTGCCCAATTAAGGCCTGCCCTTCCATTTTTATATTTCTTATTGTTCCTGGTAATGATGAAGCAAATACGATTTCTTGATTATCAGTTTTTGCTGTGTAATAATTCAAAAACATACTTTCCCCAGAAAACATTCTAGCTATACCTTTCATGACACCACCTGATGCAGTTTCAACATCGAATCCAGCTGTCATCCAAGACATAGCGCCAGCACTTGTCTTTATAGTTTCCCCTCTATTTAATACACATCTCAGTATTGGATAATCTCCTTCTATTGAAAATTTCATCTTAAACCTCCCTTAATATAATGTTTTTTTAACTTATTTATATAATATTCTACATAAATTTTAGAATTCCTTCTTTTTAGTTTCAAAAGAAAATCTTATATTGATTGCCCCTCATCCATCTTAAGGTATATAATAATCTTGAAAGGAGTGTTTCTTATGCTTACTATTAGTTGTAAAGAAATGAAAGCTATGGATTCCTATGCAATAAAAAGCATCGGGATTCCTAGTATAGTTCTAATGGAGAACGCTGCAATAAAAGTAGTTGATAATATTGATTTAGATAAGATAGATAGTTTCACTGTAGTATGTGGAGTTGGAAATAATGGCGGAGATGGTCTAGCTATAGCCCGCCATCTTATATTAAATGGAAAAAAAGTAGATCTGTTTATCATTGGTAATCTTGACAAGGGAACAAAGGATTTTAATGTTAACTTAAATATACTTGAAAATATGGATGTAAAGTTTATTAATATCCATAGTGAAATAAATCTAGAAGTTCTTAAGGAATCCTTAATAAAAAATGATTTAACTATAGATTCAATATTTGGAATTGGACTTACTCGAGAAGTAGGGGGTATATTTAAAGAAGTGATTTCTTTAATTAACAATCATTCAAATAACATCTTATCAGTTGATATTCCATCTGGATTAGATGGTGATACAGGAGAAGTCCTTGGCATCTCTCTTAAGGCAAATAAGACTGTTACCTTTCATCTTGCTAAAAAAGGTCTCTTGAAAAATAAAGAATATACTGGAGAAATAATAGTTGAACCTATTGGAATCCCTGAAAAAGCTACTAATACTATATTAAATAGAAAATAGTCTAATAAATATTTTAATATTTATTAGACTATTATTTTACTATTAAGCAATAGTATTATTTATATATATCTCCTCTAGTATCTATCTTAAGTATTTGAATACAATCCTTTTCTGAATAAGAATATATAATTCTATATTTACCAATTCTAAGTCTGAATAATGGCGGTATATTGTTACCTTCAAGCCTCTTTATATCGCCTAATGGTATTTCCTCAATT
>CAYMGW010000299.1:716-1850 GCA_964390085.1 uncultured Tissierella sp. | reverse complement strand
TTCCTTTAATAATCCTTAATGCTGTCTTTTTATCGTATGAGTCAAGAGCTTTCTTACATATCTTAGAATAAATGATTTTATTCATTTTTCTTATTCTCAATCATCTGCTTTATTTCATCTGAACTATACCATTCATCTTCATCTAATATCTTCATTATTTCTTCTTCATCATCAGATTCTAGTAATAAAACTGGTTCTTCCTCTTCTTTAATAAATTTAATAAAGCTAATAACTTTTCCTAGCTTTTCTTCTGACAAATCATCTACTAATTCTAAAATTATTTTTCTGGGGATAGCCATATTTAACACTCCCTTAAACAAATTATTTTATATAATCTATATATTTATTATATCATATTTTTTGGCTTTAATTTATATTTTACTGGTTAATTTATTTTCCCATTCTTCTGCCTTGAAACCAACTAAAACAACATCTCCACCTACAATAATAGGCCTTTTAACAAGCATACCATCAGTTGCTAAAAGTTTAATCTTTTCATCATCAGACATATCAATTAGCTTGTCCTTTAACCCTAACTCCTTATATAAGTTTCCACTTGTGTTAAAGAATTTTTTAATAGGATAGTCACTTTTAGTTATCCATTCTCTTAACTCACCTTCAGTAGGGTTGTTTTCCTTAATATTTCTTTCTTCATATTTAATATTATTTTCATCCAGCCATTTCCTAGCCTTTGCACAAGTAGTTCATTTTGGGTAACAAACAAATAAATTTTTCATGATCTTCCTCCTCGTTTTTTTATATACTTATATCTATCTTTTTGGATTTTTCTTTATCTTCTATTACTTGGCTCATACCATCCTTATTTTTACTATAATAATTTGCTTCAGCCTTATTTACTGCCTCAATAAGATATTCACCAAAGGATTGATCAATCTTTTCAAATACTGTCTGTGCTTCTACTTTAGCTTGCAATATTATTTCTCTAGCTTCTTTTTTAGTTTTGACTGTTTTTAATCTATCTTCCAGTTCCTTTCGCCTTTTATTTGCCTTCATAGCCTTTTCTAACTTTTCAGGTGCTATTTCCATTAGTTTGGCCTTTTCTTCTTCTGTAATACTGTCTCCCCTTGCTATCTTTTTTGCAATTCTATCAGCTTTTATATCATTCATTACCTT
>CAYMGW010000299.1:0-706 GCA_964390085.1 uncultured Tissierella sp. | reverse complement strand
TTACTCATCATATCCCCAAGATTTCCAGGCCCTTCAGTGTTTTTATTGATATTTTTATCCATATAATTTAATCCGAATAATCCTTGCCCAGACATAATAAGTTTACTATTCCAAGATTTAAATCCTATTTTCACATAAATAACCTCCATTTCCAAACTAGTACTCTATATATTATATATCGGCATATAGTATATAATTTTAAATGGTCCTGCAAAATCTGCAGGACCATTATAAAGATGAAATATTGAAAATCCTTTTATAAATCATATTGTTCCTTTATTAAATCAAGTATACCAATTTTCTCTAGTAACTCTACTGGTGCTAAAAATGTAACTGTAGAAGTTCCTGGATATCTTCCAATTTCCACTGCTCCATTTATTGTTGCTCTATTTTTTACTTCTGGAACTGTTATACCAAGAGTTTCTGCTGCCCTGCTTAACCCATTATCAATAGCTTCATTTAGATTAATTCCAGTCCCTACAAAAGATATAGGTGCTAAGTTTTCCAATTTGTTTACTTCCCATTTATTTGCTAATTCCATTGCTTTATTCTTTTCTTCTAAACTAAATGGTTTTGCTAAATATGGTAGGTCTTCTTCCACTGGAAGTATAATAGGACCATCAATGTTTAAATTTTTAATAACCTTCACCTTTAAAGTTACAACTGATGATACATCACAAGTATGTCCTGCTATTTCTCCATCTCC
>CAYMGW010000298.1:529-3453 GCA_964390085.1 uncultured Tissierella sp. | reverse complement strand
GCAGGTATAAAACCTGTTACAGTTAATGAAGACACTTATTATGTAATAAAGGAAGCTAAGCATTATGCAGAGATTTCAAATGGGGCCTATGATCCTACTATTGGTCCTTTAGTAGATTTATGGAATATTGTATCAGGAGAGAGGGAGAGAGATTATATTCCCACTACTGAAGAAATAAATGAAAAAAAGTCCTATGTTAATTATAAGAATCTAGAGTTACTAGATAATAATCAAGTATTTTTGAAAGAAAAAAATATGAAAATTAACTTAGGCGGGATAGTAAAGGGTTATGCTGCCGATGAGGTAAAACGAATATTAACTGAAAATGGAGTAAATGCAGCTATAATTGATTTAGGTGGTAATGTTTTCGCCCATGGTGAAAAAACTGATGGCTCCTCCTGGAATATTGGGATACAAAATCCACTTGAGTTTACTGGAAGTTATTTAGGAATAATTCAAGTAAAAGATAGCTCAATAGTTACTTCTGGTGATTATGAAAGATTCTTTGAATATAAAGGAAAAAGATATCATCATATTTTAGATTCGAAAACAGGCTATCCTTCAGAAAGTGGAATTACAGGGGTAAGTATTATTTCCAAGAAATCAATAGATGGAGATGCTTTATCTACAACATTATTTGTATTAGGACTAGATCGTGGAATGGAACTAGTAAACTCATTAGATGATGTAGAAGCTATTTTCATCACTAAAGATAAATCTGTTTATTTAACTGATAACTTAAAGGCTCAATTCACTTTAAAGGATGGTAATGGATCTTTTACTATAAAGGAATATTAATTTGGTATAAAATCCACCTTAAATAAATAAGATATTACTAATTAAGGTGGGTGATTTTATGGATAAAAGAAATTATAAATTGAATAGAAATTTCATTAAATATGGTAGTGGCTATTGGAATAGGCAGATTAATAGAATGATTGTTGTTTTAATTACTCTGTTGATTATTCTAGTAATAAAGCTAATTAATATTAAAACAACAAATAATATTATCAAAATTATTGAAAAAAACATTTATTATGATTTTAGTTTAAAAGAGGATGGGAAAAAAGTAAAAGATTATTTAGCAAAAATAGTAGATAGTTCTAAAAATACTATAGAAGAATTGACAGATCAACTAAGTAAGAATAGCAAATCAGATTGATACCTCGGGGAATTACCCGAGGTATTAATTTGAAAAGAAAATTTACCTACTAATATTAATGAAAAAGTGGTAATATAATATCTAGAGAATTAATGAAAGGTGGAAGCAAATGATAAACAAAAAGATTCTTGACAGGATTCTAAAAAAAGTTGAGAAACCAGCTAGATATATAGGAATGGAACAAAATTCAGTGATAAAAGATTTAAATAAAGTAAAGGTGAAATTTGCCTTTTCCTTTCCAGATGTATATGATGTAGGAATGTCTCATTTAGGACTTCACATATTATATAATTTGATAAATGAAGAAGAGGACTTTGTATGTGAAAGAGTATTTGCACCTTGGATCGATATGGAAGAGGAAATTCGACGCGAAAATCTTCCGCTTTTTACATTGGAAAATAAGGAAGAAGTAAGAAACTTTGATTTCTTAGGATTTACATTACAATATGAAATGAGTTATACAAATATATTAAATATTTTAGATTTATCTAATATTCCTTTACTTTCAAAGGATAGGAGCGATGAAGACCCATTTGTAATAGCTGGAGGACCTTGTGCTTATAATCCAGAGCCTATAGCAGATTTTATAGATTTTTTTGTAATAGGTGAAGGAGAAGAAGTTACATTAGAAATTCTTAAATTATACAGAGAACATAAAGAAAAAGAAGGGACTAGAGAGGAATTTTTAAAAGAAGTAGCTAAGATACAAGGAATATATGTACCAAAGTTTTATGATATAACCTACAATGAAGATGGAACTATAAAAGAGATGGTAACATTAAATGCTCTAGCTCCAAAGGAAATAAAGAAAAGAATGATAAAAGACTTAGATTCTATGTTTGCACCGGAGAAAATGATTGTACCATTTATTGAAACAGTCCATGATAGGGTTGTTATGGAAATATTTAGAGGTTGTACTCATGGATGTAGATTTTGTCAAGCAGGTATGATTTACAGACCTATAAGAGAAAAATCAGTAGATAGGATAGTAGGATTAGTAGAAAAATTAGTTGAGAGTACAGGATATGAAAATGTTTCACTATCATCTCTTAGCTCCTGTGATTATTCAGAGCTACTTTTGTTAGTATCAAAACTAATGGATAGGTTTGAAGAAAAAAAGGTAGGAGTTTCTTTACCATCCTTGAGGTTAGATTCCTTTAGTATAGATATATTAAAAGAAATTGAAAAGGTTAGAAAATCGGGATTGACCTTTGCGCCTGAGGCAGGCAGTCAAAGGCTTAGGGATGTAATCAATAAAGGTATCAGTGAAGAGGATTTAGTAAATACAGTTTCTTATGTCTTTAAGGAAGGCTGGTCTACTATTAAGCTTTATTTTATGATTGGATTACCTACTGAAACTGATGAAGATGTAATGGGCATAAAGGATTTGGCTTATAAAGTTAAGGATATTTTCTTTGATATGCCAAAGGAAGAAAGAAAAGGTAATTTAAAGGTAACAGCCAGTGCATCTTGCTTTGTACCAAAGCCTTTTACTCCATTCCAATGGGTTGGTCAAGAGTCCATGGATGAGTTTTATAGAAAAATATATTTAGTTAAAAACAGTATAAAGGATAATAAAGTTACATTTAACTACCATGATCCAAAACTAAGTTTCTTAGAAGCAGTAATTGCTCGTGGAGATAGAAAAATATCAAAACTAATATTAAGAGCATGGGAAAAAGGATGTAAATTTGATGGTTGGTCAGAGCATTTCAAATATGATACTTGGACCCAAGCTATGAATGAAGTAGATATAGATAGT
>CAYMGW010000298.1:0-519 GCA_964390085.1 uncultured Tissierella sp. | reverse complement strand
CTATGCCCTAAGGAATAGAGAATTAGAGGAAGTCTTACCTTGGGACTTTATAAAACCAGGGGTATCTAAAGAATATTTAATTAGAGAGTACAAAAAATCTTTAGAGGAGAAAACAACAGGAGATTGTAGATTACAATGTAGAGGCTGTGGAATAAAGGATTGTACCATGACTGGCGGTGGGAGAAAATGATTTTAAGAGTTGCATTTAATAAAACAAATTATCTAAAATACATTGGACATTTAGATTTAATGAGATTATTTCATAGGTCTTTTAATAGGGCTGGTGTTCCAATAAAATACTCTGAGGGATTTAATCCTCATCCAAAGTTTTCAATAGCAAGTCCTTTATCACTAGGGATTGAATCAAGAGAAGAATACATGGATATCGACATTGATTACATTCCAGTAGATGAGTTTATAAAAAAGGTAAATGATGTATTGCCCAAAGATATTCAGATAGTAAGAGGTGAATATCTTAAAAAAGAGGAATCCATAGCATCATTAATAGCTTGGGCATTT
>CAYMGW010000297.1:0-3472 GCA_964390085.1 uncultured Tissierella sp. | reverse complement strand
CTTCTTGGAATACATATTATTTGACCAACTTGTAATCTATTAGGATCAATTCCTGGATTAGCGTTTATAATTGCCTGAACAGTTACATTAAACCTTTGGGCAAGTGAAAATAGAGTATCACCAGGCATTATTGTATACAGAAATCCATTAGGACATGGAGGTGTAGGTGGTATTGCTCTTGGAATACATATTACTTGCCCTATTTGTAAAAAGTTTGGGTCAATTCCAGGATTGGCATTAATAATCGCTTGCACAGTTACATTGAATCTTTGGGCAAGTATAAATAAGGTATCTCCTGCTGCTACTGTATAGAGGAATCCATTGGGACATGGAGGTGTTGGGGGTGCCACTCTTGGAATACATATTACCTGGCCTATTTGTATAAAATTTGGGTCAATTCCAGGATTAGCATTTATAATTGCCTGTAAGCTTACATTAAATCTTTGAGCAATTCCAATTAGAGTATCTCCAGCTACTACCGTATAAAGGAATCCATTGGGACATGGAGGTGTAGGTGGCGTTGATCTTGGAATACATATTATTTGGCCTATTTGCAATCTATTAGGATCAATTCCTGGATTAGCATTTATGATTGTTTGCACAGTTACGTTAAATCTTTGAGCCAGTGCAAATAAAGTATCCCCTGCCATTATTGTATATTGAAAACTGCCAGGAGGGCATATTTGTTCTATTTGATAATTATCATTCATAATAATCACCTCTTCTTTCTAATATATAGTCACTATATACTATGCTAAAAAGGGATAGAATGCTAAGATTATTGTAAAAAATAGGCAATATATACATTGAGCAAACTCTAGTTCTATGATATAATCAATATATTATTTAGTAATAGGAGGGTAAAAGTGAAATTATTAAAATTTCTATTTATAATTACAACTGTTATATTATTTTTTTACCTTTATAATTATAATCAAATAAGTGTATTTAGAGTAAGAGATATAAGAATAAATTCTGATAAAATTAGAAATAACTTAAAAATAACTCAAATATCTGATTTTCATTCAAATCATCTAATTGATTTAGAAAAGATGACAGCTGAAATAAATAGATTTAATCCAGATTTTATAGTACTAACTGGTGACATTATAGATCATAATGATACTGAACTAGGAACTATACTTCAATTATTTAAATCTATAGGGAAATTAGATAAAGACATATATTTTGTATATGGCAATCATGAAACTAATCATATGTTATATGATGATTTAAGAGCTGAAATGGAGAAGTCAGGTATAATTATATTGGAGAACAATTCCAGAATTATTACAGTAAATGATGAAAAAATAAACCTTGCGGGTCTTAATTTTTCCCCAAAATCTAGGGCTTATGAAGAAAATAAAAATTATCAAGAAGCTATTCAAGATTTGAACTTAGATTATTATAATATTTTATTGATACATTCTCCAAATAATGTGGAAAGTATTTTAAATGGAAAAGAAGACCTAATATTATCAGGCCACGCACATGGTGGGCAATTTAGACTTCCATTAATAGGAGCAATAGTGGCTCCGGGACAAGGATTTTTTCCAAAGTATGATAAAGGTATTTTTAAAATAGATGACGCAAATCTTTATATCGACAGTGGCTTAGGAAATAGCGTTGCACCAATAAGAGCATTTAATCCTGTTCAATTTTCAAATATTACAATCGAGCCAAGGAAGTGATGCAAACATGGATATGCAATATTCTAAAGAAATGGGGAAATTGAATATTATCCATGTAGATATGGATGCTTTTTATGCATCAGTGGAGGAGCGAGATAATCCCAAGATTAAGGGATTACCTGTTATAGTAGGCGGTTTAAGCAATCATGGAATTGTAACTACTGCTAATTATGAAGCTAGAAAATATGGGATTCATTCTGCTATGCCTATATTTATGGCCAAGAAAAAATGTCCGAAGGGTTGTTATATACGTCCCAGAATGAAAAGATACCAGGAAGTGTCCAAGGAAGTTTTTAGTATTTTATATGAATTTACAGACTTAATAGAGCAAGTATCCATAGATGAGGCTTATTTAGATATTTCTAAAATAGATATGGAACCTGTGGGAGTAGTAAGGAAGATGAAGGAAAAGGTGATGCTAAGTACGGGGTTGACTATGTCAGTAGGGATTTCATATAATAAGTTTTTAGCTAAGCTTGCATCAGATTGGAATAAGCCAAATGGGATAAAAATAATAACTGAAGATATGGTGCCTGATATACTATTGCCACTACCAGTTAGAAAGGTACATGGAGTAGGACCAAAATCTACTAAAAAATTAAATGGTATAGGGGTTTATACTATTGAAGATTTACTAGGACTTTCAGAAGAGTTTCTTATAGAACTCTTTGGAAAAGCTGGTATGGAAATATATAATAGAATTCGTGGCATAGATTATAGAAAAATCAATACTACTCGTGAGAGGAAGTCTTTAGGTGTGGAACGTACCTTTGAAGAAGCTACTAATGATAGGGAAGTGCTTATAAAATATATAGAAAGATTTTCAGAGGAATTATCAAATGACTTAAAAAACAGAGGGATACATGGTCGTACAATTACTTTAAAAATAAAGGATGAAAATTTTGCAGTTCAAACTAGAAGTAAAACTCTAAATGAATATATTAACGATTTTTCTCAGATATTTGATATATCTTTGGAACTTTTAGATGAAATAGAGATACATAATAAAATTAGATTAATTGGTATAACAGCATCAAATCTTATGACTTCAGAACTAGAACAACTTTCATTATTCGATTAAATTTAAATAATGTAATTATATATTTAACTAGGCTACATTTATTCCTAAATAAATGTAGCCTAGTTAAATTTAATTATTATATTGTTTTTCAGGAGCCTCTAGTACTTTCATAAATTCTTCACCTGTAATAGTTTCATGTTCTAATAAAAATTCAGAGAGCTCATGGAGTTTACCAATGTTTTCATTTAGAATCTCTTTTGCTTTTTCATGTGCATCTCTTATAATTCTAAGCACTTCTTCATCTATCTTAGATGACATTTCAGCTGAACAAGCAAGAGAAGCATCTCCACCTAAATATTGATTAGATACTGTCTCTAGTGCCATCATATCAAAAGTATCACTCATACCGTAGCGAGTAACCATTGCTCTTGCTATTTTAGTAGCTTGCTCAATATCATTTGATGCACCAGTAGTGATTGAATTGAAGATAATTTCTTCAGCTGTACGACCACCAGTTAAAGTAACTATCTTGTTAAACAAATCTTCTTTAGACATTAAAAATCGCTCCCCCTCTTCTACTTGCATAGTATAGCCTAATGCACCAGAAGTCCTTGGAATAATAGTTATTTTATGAACAGGAGCAGAATTTTTTTGTTTTGCTGCAACTAAAGCATGTCCAATCTCATGATAAGAAATAATTAGTTTCTCTTTAGTAGATATTACTGCACCTTTTCGTTGATATCCTGCTATTACTGTTTCA
>CAYMGW010000296.1:2651-3473 GCA_964390085.1 uncultured Tissierella sp. | reverse complement strand
TGTCTCTTCATAGGCAAAGCCCTTAACTAAGGCAAAAATAGCACCAAAAAACAATAACCACATAGTAATTTTATAACTACGCTTTGCTTTCATCCTTATTTCCCTAGAAATAAATATCAATAATATTCCTATACATATTGATAACTGCCTTGATAGCTGTAAAATTGGAAATGATAAAAGTCTTGAAGCTATTTTAATTAGTTCAACTACTCCTGGAACTAATGCGGATAATAATAATGTTACCCCAGATGCTAATATCAATATAGCCAGTAAGAAGTTTGTGATACTAGACGTTTTGTTAGCAAAATCTTTTATCTTTGAAAAATCAACAAATTGAATTAACTTATTTTCACTTTGAGATTGTACTATTAAGGTAAAAACTATCCCTATTATCAAAGGCAATATATAGTAAAAAGTTCTATACAATATTAATATGGCTAAAACATTTTCAGCTCCTATACCATAATACTGGAATCCAAGTAGCACTACTAAATCAAAAGACCCAACCCCACTAGGCAATAAACTCAAAATACCAGCTGCGGACCCCAAGGTAAATATAACAAATATAATATAAAAATTTACAATTTGACTAAACTGTCTCACAATAACAAAAAATAAAGTGAATGCAACAATCCATTCAATAAAGGATAAAAATAATAGTTTCACCCTCAAGATTACTCTATTATAATCCATTACCTCTCTTGACCTCTTGCTTAAAGTATCAAAAATCTTATCTATGAAAAAATAAATAATGAAGTATATTATGAAAGCAATAATTGCCATAATTATCCAACCATATTTCTCTACAAGTGGGGCTATGTA
>CAYMGW010000296.1:880-2641 GCA_964390085.1 uncultured Tissierella sp. | reverse complement strand
ATAAGTGAAAGACCTATGCCTGTTGCTGGAATTAATAATAAATTATAATCTATAATATCCTCTTTATTGTTTGTACTCTTTTTAAACAATACTGTTCTAATAGATGCTCCCGTTAATCCACCTAGCCCCGAAATATTATTTATTGTATTAGCCACAAAAGTAATACTAAATATAGTTATCTTTTTTATATTAAGATTTAAATAATTTACTATTGCAAAATCATATAAGCTCATTGATGATACTGCTAGTAATCCTAAAATAGTAAACAAAAATATAAGAGACATTGGAAATTCTCTAATTATTGATACTGTCTTAACAAAATCTATTGATTTTAATTCCTTTACTCCTCCAGCAATTATAATTCCCATCATAAATATTATAAATATTAGTCTTGAAATCTTTGCTCCATTTTTCTTTAATAATAATTTAAACTTTTCCATATATCCCTCCATCTGTAATACTTATTAATTTAATATTTACTATCATTGCTTATTTTATTAGCTATTTCTTAAAACAAATTCCACAGGGCTTGTAACCTTTTTCTTCAGCTTCTTCAATCGAATCAAACCAAATAACATTATTAGGAGATATTTCTCCAGAATGAGTAAAATCTGCAAGATGGTATTTATCACTATTTTTACTTGCTTTATACTTTCCTGTTGTTTTCTCTTCTGCTATCTTTATATCTTCTATTAATTCACCCCATAGTCCTTTCTTATTTTCTCTAGCTTCCTTTTCTAAGCTGGTGAATTCTTCAACATATTTAACATTTGGTGGAAATGTAGCAACTTTAGCATATCCTTCTTTTAGGAGTACCTTATTATACATCTCTCCATTAATCCATACATATGCCAAAAGTCTACCATATTTATCTCTTTCTTGTACATCAAATTCTAATTCTACTTCCTTACCTTCCAACTTAGATTTAGTAAACTTAGATGCTGTTTTTCCCTCTTCAGTATTTTTTGAAGCATCAGGATGAACTGATTCAGGAGTATCTATTCCAATTAGTCTTACTCTTTCTTCCTTTCCCTTATGGTCCACAACAATTGTATCTCCATCTACTACCTTAACTACTTTATAATTTTCATAGGAGTTATTTGAGTTTATGAAAACAAATAAGGCAGTTAAGACTGTAACCAGTAATGAAATTATCTTTTTATTTTTCTTCATTTTATGCTCCCCTTTCTTGTCTAAATAATATATTACATTTTTTTGTAAATATTATCAATCTAGTAAAATATCATATGTTTAATTTTCAAGTATATTGCTTATATTAATTTTTTAAAAATAATTATAAAAGCCCTGCATATGCAGGGCTACTATCTACTATTTACTATTTAACTGAATTATATATTTCTTCTATTTTCTTCCAATCAACTACATTCCACCAAGAATCTATATAGTCTGCTCTTTTATTCTTGAATTTTAGATAATATGCATGCTCCCATACATCTATACCAAGAAGTGGAGTTTTACCTTGTGAAATTGGATTGTCTTGATTTGGTGTAGAAACTATTGCAAGTTTTCCATTATCAAGTATTAACCATGCCCACCCACTACCAAATTGACCTAATGCAGCCTTTTTAAAATCTTCTTTAAATTTATCAAATCCGCCTAAGTCTTCATCAATTTTCTTAGCAAGTTCTCCTTCTGGTTTACCTCCACCATTTGCTGACATCATATCCCAGAATAATGTATGGTTATAGTGACCTCCACCATTATTTCTTACGGCAGTTCTAATATTCTCTGGTAGTTCTT
>CAYMGW010000296.1:0-870 GCA_964390085.1 uncultured Tissierella sp. | reverse complement strand
TAGTTCTTCAAGTGACATCAATATGTCTTCTATTTTCATTTCTTGGAACTTTTCATGACCTTCTAAGGCCTTATTTAAATTATCAACATAAGCTTGATGATGTTTTGAATGGTGAGTCTCCATTGTTAATTGGTCTATATGTGGTTCTAATGCATCATATGAGTATTTTAATTCTGGTAATAAAAATTTCATCTTATCTCTCCTTTTTTATCTATATTAATTTTATTGTTATCAAGGTATTATATATATGCCCATTTTTCTAAATGATAAACATTATCAATTAGAAAAATTAAAATTCTTTTATAAATAATAAAAGCTCTGATGATTATTGCTCACCAAAGCTTTGTATTCCCTTAATTTCTAGTTTATCTCCTATACTTAATCTTCTTTCATTAAACTCGTTTTCCCTTGATTCAATTACATAAACAGATTTTTTTACAATTGGACTAAACTTTCCTGGAGGAATTTCCCTAATTACTTTGATAACCTCGTTATTCTTATCTATAAAGGCTACATCTATAGGAAATTTCATACCCATAGTATGGATTGCATTACATGGCTTAATTACTATTCCTTCTCCTTCTGACAAATCAGTCTTACCTAATAACCCTTTCAATCTAGAAAAAAAACTTTTCGCTATACTAACATTTTCCAGAAGAATTATATCCTTGGATAGATTAAAAATTTTATATCTTTTCATATCTTACCCTCCAATATATTCTTTCCTTCCATATCCATTCCGGTCCATTTTGATTTATCCATAGTGAAATGAAAGCAAAAGCCTCCAGATGTAAATTCTTCATCGCCGTATAATGTTAAAGAAGTACATATATCGCCATTATGAATAATTATCCCTGGCTTAGTGCATTT
>CAYMGW010000295.1:2912-3504 GCA_964390085.1 uncultured Tissierella sp. | reverse complement strand
AGTTAAAGGCTATATATACTCCAAATACTGAGATAGTAATGGGAGCTAAGGATGATGATAGACTTAGGGAACTAATAAACAAAGGTGATTTAATAACAGCAGATGGTATAGGATTAATTTATGCTTCTAGAATTAAGAAAAAACCTTTGAAGGAAAGAGTAACAGGATATTATTTATCTCTTAAACTACTTGATATAGCTAATGAGAATAATTATAGTCTATATTTACTAGGATGCGAAGACGGTGTTGCTAAAGCAGCTGCAGAAAATATAAAAAATACTTATCCAAACATTAGAATAGCAGGCTATCACCATGGATACTTCAAAGGTAGTCATAATGGTTATGAAAATCATGAAGAAGAGATTAAAATTATTGATGATATAAATTCTTCAGATCCAGATATAATTTTTGTTGGATTAGGATTTCCCAAGCAAGAAATTTGGATAGATACTAATAAGAAAAATATTAAAGGAAAGATTATAATAGGAAATGGTGGGGTAATGAACATTTTGTCAGGTAATGTTAAAACTGCACCAAAAATATTTGAAAAATTGGGCTTGGAATGGTTTTATAGGCTGATAAGAGAACCTTC
>CAYMGW010000295.1:0-2902 GCA_964390085.1 uncultured Tissierella sp. | reverse complement strand
GATAAAAAGACAAATAGTATTACCAAAATTTATGCTGAAGGTATTATTCTCTAAGAATGTAATTAAATAAGGAAGTGAAACTTTATGGGACATAGTGAAAAATGGTATACAATAGTATATAACTATATTTTAATAGGAATTGGCGCATTTTTGATGGCTATAGCTTTAAATTACTTTCTTGCACCAAATACTATAGCACCTGGAGGTGTTACCGGTTTTGCTGTAGTTATAGAAAAGACAGTTAAAATTCCTATATATATTACTAACCTAGCACTGAATATTCCTTTATTTATTTTTGGGGTAAAAACTCTAGGTAAAGACACAGCCATAAAAACTTTATATTCTACCATATTACTGTCCTTATTTTTAAGAATATTACCACCAATAGTTTTGACTCATGATTTATTATTGTCATCTATATTTGGAGGAGTGTTATCAGGGATAGGTTTAGGTATAGTTTTTAAGTTTGGAGGAACTACTGGAGGAACTGACTTAGCTGGCTCTATTTTAAATAATAAGTTTCCAAACTTAAGTACAGCCACATTTATGACAATGATTGATTTATTTGTAGTTGCCTTTGCAGGTATAGTAGAGAAAAAAATTGAGATTTCTCTATACTCAATTATTTCAATGTTTGCTACAATGAAAGTAATAGATATGATATTAGAAGGTATTGGATATTTAAAAGGGTTCTTTATTGTATCTGATAATCCAGAAGGAATAAGCGAAAAGCTTATGGTAGAATTAGGCAGAGGAGTAACTTTATTAAAAGGTAGAGGAATGTATTCCAAGGAAAATAAAGATGTTCTCTTATGCGTAGTTCCTAGATCTCAATTTACTAGAGTAAAGGATATAGTAAAAGAATTTGATCCATATGCTTTTGTCATGGTATCTGAAATGTATGAAGTACTAGGTGAAGGATTTACCTATGATACAAAACAATAGGAGGGATATAATGGAGTTAAAAGAAATAGCTCGTAATATTAGAGTAGACATAATTAATATGCTGGAAAAATCTCAATCGGGACATCCAGGTGGTTCTCTATCAGCAGTGGAAATTTTAACAGCTCTATATTTTCAAGAGATGAAAGTAGACCCTAAAAATCCAAAATGGGAAGCTCGAGATAGATTTGTACTATCAAAGGGACATGCTAGTCCAGTTCTATATGGAACTTTAGCAGAAAAAGGATTTTTCCCTAAGGAAGAGTTAGATAATTTTAGGAAAATAGATTCAATGTTACAAGGACATCCAGATATGAAGGGTATCCCTGGTGTTGATATGACTACAGGGTCTTTAGGACAAGGCTTAGCTGCTGCTAATGGTATGGCCTTAGCTGGTAAGTTGGATAATAAGGATTATAGAGTATATGCCTTAATAGGTGATGGAGAATCCCAAGAAGGATTAATTTGGGAAGCTGCCATGTTGGCTGCACATTATAAATTAGATAATATAACAGTGTTTTTAGACCATAATGGTCTTCAAATTGATGGTCTAAACAAAGATATAATGGATATTGAACCTATTGATGAGAAATTCAAAGCCTTTGGATGGCATGTATTAAATATTGATGGGCACTCCTTTGATGATATATTAAGTGCTATAGAAGAAGCAAAAAATACTAAAGGAAAACCTACTATGATTATTGCTCGTACTCACAAGGGTAGAGGAGTATCCTTTATGGAAGATCAAGTAGGCTGGCATGGAAAAGCACCATCAGCTGAAGAAGCTTCTAAAGCATTAGAAGAATTAGGAGGTGCTATATAATGATGATTGCAACGAGAGATGCATATGGTGAAGCCTTAAAAGAATTAGGTGGAAACAATAAAAATATAGTAGTATTAGATGCAGACCTTTCAGGTTCTACTAAAACATCGGTTTTTGCTAAGGCATATCCGGAGAGATTTTTTAATGTAGGAATAGCAGAACAAAATTTAGTAGGAACAGCAGCAGGATTAGCAACAGCTGGAAAAGTTCCTTTTGCAAGTACATTTGCAGTATTTGCTACAGGCCGTGCTTTTGAAATTATAAGGAACTCAGTATGTTATCCAAAATTAAATGTAAAGATTGCAGCAACTCATGCAGGTTTAACTGTAGGGGAGGATGGTGCAACTCATCAAGCCTTAGAAGACATTAGCTTAATGAGATCTTTACCAAATATGGTAGTTTTAAATCCAGCAGATGCTGTAGAAACAAAGCAATGTATTTTTAAAGCAGCAGAGCATAATGGACCAGTATATATAAGACTTGGAAGGGCAAAAGTTCCAGTAATATTTGATGAAAGCTATGAGTTTGAAATAGGTAAGGGAGTAGAACTAAAAGAAGGAACAGATGTGACAATTATAGCTACAGGTGTTATGGTTGAAAAAGCATTATCTGCTTCAGAAGAGCTTGCAAAAGAAGGTATATCAGCAAGAGTTATAAATATGGCTAGTATTAAACCAATAGACGAAGATATTATAATAAAAGCAGCTAAAGAGACTAAAGGTATAGTTACTGTTGAAGAACACAGTATAATAGGAGGATTAGGTAGTGCTGTAGCTGAAGTAGTAGCTGAAAAGCAACCAACTCGTATTATTAGAATTGGAACTATGGATACCTTTGGCGAATCAGGAGATGGATTTAAACTATTAGAAAAATATGGACTCAATGTAGAAAACATTATAAATAAGGCAAAAGAATTACTATAATATTAAAAACCTCTGATTATTAAAAGTCAGAGGTTTTTAATATTATATACATAATAAAGCCCTCAAAAGAATATTAATTATATAAGATTAATATTGGGGGGATTGGATTGAAAAGAAATCAAATTATTGCCTTGGCAATTATTCTAATTATTGGGATTCTATTTATACCTAAGCTACTAAGAGGAAATGAAGGACAAATAAAATTTAAAACAGT
>CAYMGW010000294.1:0-3534 GCA_964390085.1 uncultured Tissierella sp. | reverse complement strand
GTCACCTTTTCATTTGGGTTTAGTAGTGAAACATTTTCAGGTAGATCTAATTCTACTGGTACCTCTGACGTTTCCATTAAATAATTTATATCTATAGGTTTAGTCTGAATAAATTTTAAATTAGCTATATTTTTGTCACCTTTAAGTGCTATTTTATTTGGCTTTATTGTAATTTCAGTGATTTCATAATTTTCTGGTGGTTCATTCTCCAAATTAAGTTCAATAGGCACAGTCACTGTCCTAAAGATTGGAATATCTACATCTATTGCACTCGGTTCATATTTTACACCTTCAACGATTTTACCTTCATCATCTACTAATTTTATAGGCACTGTAATATTGCTGTTTTCTTTTCTACCACTAAGATCTACCACTGCTATTACCTCAGATACTTCATTTACCCAAGATTTAGGTCCCTTTAATAAAACAGATTGAACCTTTGTTGTAATATCTCCCAAAACATAGTCAGGATCTAATTTACCTTCAGTCTTAATAGTTACAGTTTTTTCTCTAGATATTAGCTTATCAAAAGTAAATAGAATCTCCTTTGGCTCATAACTAACTATTCTAATATTACTTGATTGATCTAAACTTACATTCACAGGTACCTTAACTTGACCCTCACTATAGCCAGATAAATCTACACTAGCCTTTATGGACTCCTTTATGGGTTTTGATGAGAATTTAGCCAAGTCAGATTTTGTACCTATGACTCTTACAGAAATTGTTGCTTCCTTTGGTTCCATTAATACAAGCTTTTGTCTTTCTAAGGCCTCTATATTATTAAAAGTTACATTAATATACTTATAATTTTCAGTTTGCTCTGGATTGACTTCACTCATAACATAGCTCCATAAGATAATAGCTATAATAACAGAAAAGATTTTTAACGTTAAATCATTCCTCTCCTTGCTCATCTTTTCGCCTCCATTTAGTTATAAATGTTTGTGGTGAATCCTTAGGCTTATACATATCTATTAAGATTTGCTTTAATGTCTTAGAATCTAAATGTCTAGCTATAGTTCCATTTTCAGCTATTGAAATAGAGCCTGTTTCCTCAGAAACTATTATAGCTAAACTATCAGACCTCTCAGATATACCTAATGCTGCTCTATGTCTTGTTCCTAATTCCTTACTTAAATTCATATTTTCAGTAAGAGGCAAAAAACAAGCTGCTGCTTTAATTATATCTTCTTTTATTATTACTGCACCATCATGTAGTGGCGTATTGGGAATGAATATGTTGATAAGTAAATTACTAGAAACTTCACCATTTATTTTAGTACCTGTTTCTACAACTTCATTTAATCCGGTTTCTCTCTCTAAAACAATTAATGCTCCAATTTTTTGTCTAGATAAAGAAGCACAGGCTTCTACTATTTCTTCTACAGTCTTTGAAAGGCTCTCACCTTTTATTTCTAAAAATGATTTGGTAAAAAATCTTGACCTACCTATATACTCCAATCCACGTCTAAGCTCTGGCTGAAACACTATTAAAATAGCTATTACCCCTACTGTCATAGTGTTCTTTAGTATCCAGTTTATAGTATATAATTCTAGCCATCCTTCTCCACTTATTTTTTCAAATACAAATATGGCAAATATCCCTTTAACCAGTTGCTCTGCCCTTGTTTCTCTAATTAACTTAAAAAGCTTGTAAAGCACAGCTGCAACAATGATCATATCAATAATATCTCTTATTCTAATGCCTGAAAAAATTCTATTAATAAATTCCAAGGTTTACCACGCCTTTTATCATATTTTCACTACTACTCCTATTATATAATAACCTAGACTTTATTTGAACTAATAAATTGAATATAACAAATTTAATTTAATTCTGAAAACAATCAATTTTCAATCATCTTACTCATTGTATCATCAAAAGATTTCTTTAGCCTATCCTTTAAAGAATCTACTATGACCACATCCAATTCTCCATTTATATAATCATTTATTGGAAGAATTTCAAATGATAATTTGCCATTTTCTCTATATCTGTGCACCCATGTAGGTATATATTCTATATTTTTAATTTTTGTTTCTCCAGAAGTAAAGTCTTTCTCGATTTCCAAATTTACCATAACTCCATCTTCAGTATAGGAATTATTCATAGTTTCTTTTCTCTGGTTAGATAGGAAGTTTCCCATAGAATAGATGATAAAATTATCTTTTCCATCTTTTTCTATTATTTGAGACTTTTGAATTACATGGGGGTGACTACCTAATATAATATTGGCACCCCATTCCACCATTTTACTACCTAATTCTATTTGATAATTTGAAGGCTCTCTTTGATATTCATTTCCCCAGTGGATAAATACTGCTATTAAATCTACATCTGAGGATTTTAGCTTTTCAATATCTTGTTTTATTTTTTCTTCATCAATTTTATTTACCATATAGGATAGTTCTTCTGCTGTTAAAGTAAAATCCATACCATTTAGTCCATAGGTATATGAGAGAAATCCGATTTTTATATCTTCTATCTCTTCTATAAGCATATTGTCATTAGGTTCTTTATATGTCCCTATATTTTTCATCTTATATTCACTTATATTGTCTATGGTCTTAAATATCCCATTCTTTCCTTGATCTAAACAATGGTTATTAGCTGTAGACAGTATATCGAAGCCTGTTTCTTTTAAAGCCAGGAGAGATTCCTTGGGGGTGTTAAATCGTGGAAATCCAGAAAATCCAACATCTTCTCCTGCTGTTACGGTTTCAAAATTTCCTATGGCTATATGAGCTTCCTCCACATATTTTTTTATATGTCTGAAGTTAGGAGTAAAATCATAGCTTAAAGTTTCCTTGTTAAAGGCAGCTCTATATTGAGGTGAGTGAAACATTATATCTCCTACCGCTAGAAGTTTTATAGTAGCTATCTTAGACTCTTCTATTGTTTCAGCAATGTCTCCAGCATCTTTAATTATAGGCTCATCCTCATCTATATTTTTACTTACTTCAATATATTCATTTGATAAGCTTCTTTCTAATGATGTAAGCCTCATATAGGCTGCTGTCCCAATAAATCCTAATAGACAAAATGATAAAAATAAAATCAATAAAATCCGTCTTTTTTTCATGATTTCCCCCTTAAATTACTTATATACTTGTCCTTTTTTTATTTAAAGGCAGAGATAACTCTACCTCAATTTTATACTTTGTTAACATTTTATACAATACTAGTTATTCTTTTCTTTTTAAGCCTATTACTCTAGACTTTGAATCATACATGAAGCTTGCTAATTTCCTTTGGTTTAGTACCCACATAAATATTACATATGGAACAAAAATCATACTAAGCTGTGGTATTTCTGCCATTAGTATAAAATCAAATATTCCATGCATAATCATAGGCATATATAGAGATTTTCTCATATTCATCCTTTTTCTATCTATATTGGTATCAAATTTAGCTAAAGATAAATAATAACCCATAGTTATACCAAAGACTGCATGGGCAGGTACTGAGAATATGCCTCTATATAACCCAATAAAAGGATTATTTGTATATCTATATGCAACATAGAT
>CAYMGW010000293.1:0-3538 GCA_964390085.1 uncultured Tissierella sp. | reverse complement strand
TATACAAAATAATGGAAAGAAAAATTTTACCCACTTTTTCCATGCTATACCACTCATAGCTATAGCCGCCATAAAATATCCAGAGGTTGGAGTCATAATATTTGAGAAAGCATCAGCAAACTGAAAAGTAAGCACAGTAGTTTGTCTTGTTATTCCAACTAAATCCGCCACAGGTGCTATAATTGGTATTGTTACTGCAGCCTGACCTGATCCTGATGGTATTATTATGCTTACAAAACTTTGAATAATAAATATTAAATAAGCACTTAATGTTGATGGGAATTTGTTAATTAAGTTTAACATACCATTTACAACAGTATCTATAATGTTTCCAGATTCCAAAACCACCAACATTGCCCTAGCTGTACCAACTATTAAAGCTGCATATAGCAAGTCCTTTGCACCTAATACAAACTCATCTGCTATTTGACCAATCTTTAGCCCTCCAACAAATCCTGAAATGATTCCTACGATCAAAAATACTGCACCCAATTCTGTCATATAGAATCCAAGTTTCAATACACCTACAACTATGACTCCTATTCCAATCAATAATGTAATAAGTACTCCTATCTGTTTATTTGTAATGTTTTCCTCTGTATTTGTTAGTTCTTCTATGTTTTCTTTTTTTATAGTAACTTTATCTATCTCATACATTGAACTGAGCTCTGGATGTTTTTTTATTTTTTTCGCATAAATCATTATATATATAATGGTTACTATTACAAGAACTACAAATACTATGCTTCTAAATTTTAGTCCGGAAAACATAGGTAATCCTGTTATTCCATGTGCTACTCCAATAGTATAAGGGTTTAGCATGCCTCCAGCAAATCCTGCACCTGCCCCACACAATAATATGGCTGTTCCAGTTAAAGAATCAAATCCTAAAGCTAAGCATAATCCTACAACCATAGGTATAAAAACTAATGTTTCTTCTGCTATTCCAAGGGTAGCTCCAGCTAATGCAAACACTAGCATTAGTACGGGAATGATTAAGGTTTCCCTACCATACATCTTCTTGACAACAGCTCCCAATGATCTCTCAATAGTTCCAGTGGCATTGATTATTCTAAAAGCTCCTCCAATAATCAATGCAAAGAATATAATTGATTGTGCATGTTCCATCCCCTTAGGTATTGATTTAAAGATATCAAAAAATGAAATTGGATTTCGTTCTACTAGATGATATGTTCCAGCAACTACAACTTCTCTGTTTGTATTTGGATCTATAATTCTGTCGAATGAACCTGCTGGTAATATATAAGTTAATGCAGCGCATAACAGTATCATTATAAACAATAGAACTAAAGTATTTGGCTCTTTCATCTCTCTTTTTTTCTTTATTATGGTGTCATTTTCATTTGTTTTCATGAAATACCTCCTATAATAAGCAAAGGCTAGAATTATATTTTGATAATCTAATCCTTAAATAATTAAACATATTGTAAGACTCTACTTTTTATTGAATTCTCTCTTAACTTCCACAAGTTTCTCAGGATTTCTTAATATTTCCAGCCCAGTTAAAGCAAGAAGCTTAGCACCCTCTACAGTTTTATTCATTGCATATTGTGATTTTGTTTCTCTTAAAAATCCTTCTGTATGAAGACCTTCGTCCTTATCAATCATCTTCATGAAAGGATGGATAGATGGTACTACCTGGCTTAGATTTCCCATATCTGTAGATCCTGAAAGAGGATAATTATCCATAGGCACTCCCTGTTTTTCCATTTGATTCTTAAATATATCAAGTAAGGCATTATTTGTTTTCAAACTATCACAAGTTGGTTCAAAATGATTCCATTCTAATCTAGTTCCTGTAGCAAGCTCTGCTGCCTTAGCACAGTTCTTAACTTTTTCAACTAATGATAGGAAATACTCTTGATCTTTTGCTCTAATTTCTAATCTAACTTTGCTCTTATCTGGAATGCTATTTGCTACTGCTCCCGCTTCTATTATTATTCCATGGACCCTTGCATCATCTCTTAATTGTTGACGTAATGCGTTAATATTATTAAATAGAAGAATTACTGCATCTAAAGCATTTACACCTTCATGAGGTGCTGCAGCTGCATGTGCTGCCTTTCCATAGAAGTTAAAATCTATACCTCCTATTGCAAGTACTTCTGGTGCTAGACATGTCTTAGGACAAGGATGTATCATCATTGCAACATCCACATCATCAAAAACTCCCTTTTCAATTAGATATGGTTTACCTTCTCCGATTTCTTCAGCTGGAGAACCGACAAGAAGTATTTCTCCATTAAATTCATCTAAGGCTTTTGATAAAGCCACTGCAGCACCAAAACTCATAGATGCTATAAGGTTGTGTCCACAAGCATGACCTATTTGAGGTAAAGCATCATATTCTGCCATAAAAGCAATCTTAGGCCCTTCTCCATTCTTTTTTCTTCCCACAAAGGCAGTTGGCATTCCTTCGAAATTTTCTTCTACTTCGAAGCCTTCTTCTTTTAGCATCTCAACTATTTTCTTTGAAGACTCATATTCTTCTAAGCCTATTTCAGGATTTTCACGTATAAACTGTGCTAATTCTAAAATCTTATCCTTATATGATTCCACTACTTGTTCTATTCTTTTTTCCATTATGTCCCTTCTCTCTATCAAATTTTTAATTAATGTTTCAACGACATACTACTATTGCTCAATATTAGTTTCCTTAAGATTTTTCTTATATTTCAATGCATATAAACTTCCAAGTAAACCAATTGCTAATATAATTATTTGATAAATGAACATATACTTGTATCCATCATTGCCATACTTATCCATCCAGCCACCAAATAAAGTAAATTGGAATAAATCTGGAGAAAAACCTAGTGCTGCAGCAATGCCTACTGTAGATGCTGAATATTCCCTAGGAATATTTATCTCTGACGCTACTGCGTAGAATACTCCTCTACCCATAAATACTATTAAGGCAATAAATAATGTAATTACAACGATAATCCATACAGGTGTAGTAGTTGGCATTAATAAAATTGTTAGAAGAACTGCTATTCCTACAATATATACTAAAATCAATACCTTAGAGGATGACTTTATTTTATCTGCAATCCAACCACCAATTGGTCCCCCAACAAACTTTAAACCATAGTTTCTGATAAGTGCTAAAGTACCTGCTAATGTTATTGATAATCCAGAAACTGCAGTAAAGTATGGAGTAAAATAGGACATAGTTACTGTAAATGAATATACTGCGAAAATTCCTATACCTACTATCCATGTAGCTGGTGATGTTAATACTTTTATAAAATCTCTTACAGTCATGTTCTCCTTATTCCCCTCTGATTTAGTCCCTTCATTCTTATCTGGACTAGGTACAATAAACCAAGCTGCAATACCACAAGCAAAAGAAACAAAGGCCATAAACAAAATAACCATTTTCATTCCCATTGCTTCACCAGCAAACTTTGAGAATATAAATAAAACTACTGTGCTTGAAACAATACTTCCTACTCCGACGAAAGCTTCATTAAGACCAAAAATCTTACCCTGACTTTCTTCATCAACTAGCATT
>CAYMGW010000292.1:0-3540 GCA_964390085.1 uncultured Tissierella sp. | reverse complement strand
TCAAAGATTTGGGTAATTGCAGCATAGGTCAAACGCAACGAGCACCAAATTTATGTGAGCGAAGCGAGCAAATAAATTTGTGTTGCGAGACTGCGGAAAATGACCTAACCGTAGGAGCTGTCATTGGCAATCTACCTTATCAAAAAAATGAGGTGAATTTATGAGAATAGATAAATATCTAAAAAATGCAAGAATAATAAAAAGAAGAACAATAGCCAAAGAAGCATGTGAACAAGGAAGAGTTTTCGTAAACGGTAAAGAAGCAAAGCCAGGAACTGAACTAAGCGTTGGAGATAAAATAGAAATCAACTTTGGAACTAATACCATGAAAATAGAAGTCATTAAACTACTAGAACATGTAACTAAGGAAAATGCTGAGGAAATGTATAAGAATCTATAGTAGGGAACGACGCCCTCGTCGTTCTGCGTAAATGTTGAAGTTATAAAATAAAATAACACAATGGATTGTAGGGAACGATGCCCTCATCGTTCCTCTAAACCTATAAACTGAGGTGACAACTATATGATTACAGGAGACATAAAAAACAAAATAGATAAAATATGGGAGATTTTTTGGACAGGTGGAATCACGAATCCGCTATCAGTAATTGAACAGATTACCTATCTTCTTTTTATAAAAGGGTTAGATGATAAGCAAATTGAAAGTGAAGAAAATGCTCTCTTACTTGGAATAGAGCCTAAGAAAATATTTAGTGAAGATCAAGAACACCTAAGGTGGAAAAATTTTAAGCAGCTAGATGCAACGCAAATGTATGATGTGGTTTCTAAACAGGTTTTTCCATTTATCAAAAAAATACATGGTCATAAAGATTCGGCATTTACTAAGTACATGGATGATGCAATTTTCTTAATTCCCACGCCACAAATATTGGAGAAAATAATAACAAATTTAGATACTATACCGTTAAATGAAGAAGATATCAAGGGTGATCTATACGAATATCTTCTTTCAAAGGTAGCAACTGCTGGAACAAATGGGCAGTTCAGAACCCCTAGACACATTATAAAGATGATGGTAGAACTAGTTAAGCCTACTCCATCTGATATAATTGTAGACCCAGCAGCAGGCTCAGCAGGATTTTTAGTAGCAGCTGGAGAATATCTTCAAAAGAATCATGGAGATTTATTTAATATTCAAGAATTGGATAAGCATTACCACAATACAATGTTCTATGGATTTGATATGGATAGAACTATGCTTCGTATTGGAGCAATGAACATGATGCTCCATGGCGTAGAAAATCCAAATATTGAGTATAGAGATTCACTATCTGAAAAGAATGCGGATAGAGAAAAATATACTTTAGTCTTAGCCAATCCACCTTTTAAGGGTTCTCTTGATTATGAATCTGTATCAGCAGATTTACTCAAGGTAACTAAAACAAAGAAAACAGAATTGTTATTCTTAGCATTGATGCTTAGAGTACTTAAAAAAGGTGGAAGAGCAGCTACTATAGTACCAGATGGAGTACTTTTCGGAAGTTCAACAGCTCATAAGGCTATTAGAAAAGAACTTATAGAAAACAACCATCTCCATGGGGTTATCTCAATGCCAAGTGGAGTGTTTAAACCATATGCAGGAGTATCCACTGCCATATTAATATTTACTAAAACAGGTGCAGGGGGAACAGATAATGTTTGGTTCTATGATATGCAAGCAGATGGATATTCTCTAGATGATAAGAGACAGCCAGTAGACGAAAATGATATAGAAGATATTATAAATAGATATCATAACTTAGAAAAAGAAAAGGACAGAAAGAGAATAGAAAAATCCTTTCTTGTGCCTAAAAAAGAGATAGAAGAAAATGAGTATGATCTTTCTATAAATAGATATAAAGAGATTGAGTATGATGAGGTTGAGTATGAGGAGCCAAGGGTTATTCTTTCCAAGATTAAAGAATTAGAAAATGAGATTCTGAAGGGTATTGACGAGTTGGAAGGGATGATAGGCTAATGAAGAAAGTCAAATTAGGTGATTATGTAGAAATAAAAACAGGAAAGCTAGATGCAAATGTCAATAATCCAACTGGAAAATATCCTTTTTTCACATGCTCAGTAAATCATCTTATGATAGATGAGTATGCTTATGATTGCGAATGTGTTTTGGTTGCTGGAAACGGTGATTTAAATATTAAATATTATAATGGTAAATTCAATGCCTATCAGAGAACTTATATTATAGAATCATTAGATAATACAGTTTTAAACGTAAGATACCTATACTATTTTATGAATTCATATATTGACATTCTCAGGCAGAATTCTATTGGCGGAGTTATAAAATATATTAAACTTGGAGATTTAACTGATGCTATAATCCTACTACCAACATTAGAAGTTCAAAAGAAAATCGTCGAAGCTCTAGACAAAGCCCAATCCTTAATCGACATGAGAAAGAAACAAATTGAATTTTTAGATGAATTGGTTCATAGCGTTTTTACTGATATGTTTGGAGACCCTGTGACTAATCCTAAAGGGTGGAATAAGAAATCATTGGGAGAACTAGGCGAATGGAAAAGTGGAGGAACACCTCAAAGATCTAACAGAGAGTTCTTTGAGGGTTCAATACCATGGCTAACGTCTGGAGAATTAGAGTTCATTTATACATTTTCTAGTGCAGAATATATCACAGAAGAAGCAATAAAACAATCTGCCGCAAAAATAATTAAGCCTAACAGCTTATTATTAGGTATGTACGATACAGCTGCACTAAAATCTACAATTGTCAAAGTCGAGGCTACATGTAATCAGGCAATTGCTTTTTCTTATTTAAATGAGGAACAGGTCAATACTATATTTGTCTATTATTGTGTTCAGTATGGGAGAGAACATTTTAAGCGCCTACAAAGAGGTGTGAGACAAAAAAATCTTAATTTATCAATGATAAAAGCTATCGAGATAATATTTCCACTAGTAGAAAAGCAAAATGAGTTTGCAGCTTTAGTTGATAAAGTACTTGTTCAAAACTCTTTGTTTGAGAAAAGCTTGTTACAACTCCAAACCAACTTCAACAGCATAATACAAAAAGCCTTCAGAGGCGAATTATTTAATTGAAAGGGGAATAAAGATGACATCTAATTTTGCTTTCTTAAAGAAAAATAGTATATTTGACAGCTTCACAGATGCCTGTTTAGAGGCAGAAAAAAGCCTGGTAGTATCTAATGCTACAACTGCTATTCTTTCAAGGAGAGCGTTAGAATTAGCTGTCAAATGGGTTTTTAGTAATGATGAAGAGCTTAGAGTACCTTATCAGGATAATTTATCTTCTCTTATTCATGACTATTCCTTTAAGAATATTATAGATTCAAATTTATTTCCAATGCTCAAATATATAATTAGCCTAGGCAATAATGCTGTTCATTCTAATGCTAAAATAACTAGAGATCAGGCTATACTTTCCTTAAGAAATTTACACGAATTTGTATCTTGGATAGATTATTGCTATGGAGTAGAGTATACAGCCTCAATTGAAAATCAAAATGCAACCCTTTTCAATTCAAATTGAGTTTAAAATTT
>CAYMGW010000291.1:0-3546 GCA_964390085.1 uncultured Tissierella sp. | reverse complement strand
GCTAATAATGCACCAATAAAGGCAAAAATTGATATAGTTGATATATTTATAAAAGCTATATTGATTCCTAGGATTATTGCAATACTTGCCCCAAGGGCTGCTCCTGATGATATACCTATTACATAAGGGTCAGCCATTGGATTTTTAAATATACCTTGGAAAGCAGTACCAGCCATGGATAAGCTAGCACCCACTAGTACACCCAATAACACCCTAGGAAGTCTTATGGACCAGATTATGGTTCGATGAGATTTCTCAATATCTGAAATATCTATATAATTTTTTATAATAGGTGTTTTTGAACCAACAATCCTAAAGGTATCAATTGCACTAATATTGGCAGTACCTATTACTGAAAAAAAACCTATTGATAATATTAACCCTAGAGATAAAACCATCAGAATCAAACCATATTTGGTCTTGCTTAATCTTTTCTTCATTTAAATCCCAACTTTACTTAAATAGTTCTGGATGAATAGCCTTTGCAACTACTTCTAAGGCTTCAATTATTCTTGGTCCAGGTCGAGATACTACATTTGCTTCATTACCTTCAAATACATATACTCTATCATTTTTTATAGCTGATATATCTTCATATCCTGGTCTTACTTTTATAGATTCCACAGTTTTATCGGGCATATCTTTAGATGATAAATAGACCTCTGGGTCTCTCTCCACCAATTGCTCTAAGTCATATTGAGGATAAGCTCCTTCTGCATCTTCTGCAATGTTCTTTCCTCCTGCCAAGGTTATAAGTTCATCCATGAAGGAACCTTTACCTGCAGCCATAAGTGGATCATGCCATATTTCATAAAATACCTTTACTTCCTCTTGACCCTTTACCTTCTCTAATATCTCATTTTTCTTATTATTCATAGCTTCAACAAGTTCTGCAGCCTCTTTATTCTTTCCAGTTGCCTTTCCTACTGTTTCAATATCATTTATTACAGCATCTATTGTTTCAGGCATAAATCCAAGAACCTTAATTCCTGCATCTTTTAATACCTTATTATCTTCTTCATTTCCTGCTCCATAAACCAATACTAAATCTGGATTTAACTCTACTATTTTCTCCAAATTATTTCCTTCAAAATCTCCTACGATTTCCTTTGTCTTAGCTTCCTCTGGATAATCACAATAGGATGTTACTCCTACAACTCTATCACCTAGCCCTAAAGCAAACAAAACTTCAGTATTATTTGGTGCTAATGAGACTATTTTCATAGGTTCCTTTTCAAGAGTAACCTTATTACCAAAATTATCTTCTATTTCCACTGGAAAATTTGCAACTTCTTCATTTGAATCTTGGTTTTTTTCTTCTACTCCTTCAACCTTTAATCCTTCATTTGATTCCTTCTTTGGCGTACATCCAACCACTGCTAACACTATTAGCATTAATGATAAAAACAATGCTATACTTCTAAACTTTTTCATTTTTTACCTCCTGTTTTTTCTATTAGTTGTAATAGCAAGCTCCTAATATGGATTTCCATGCCTAGCTAATACATCATTTTATGTTATTTCTTATATAAATAAAAAAACTTATGCCTTCTTAATCAAGGATAAGTTTATAATCTATCTCATCCCTCCCTCCGAGGCTTAAATATAGGCAGGTATCCTGACTCATGGCTCATCCTACTCCCAAGGCCTTCCCAGTTTCCCAGTGGCATTGTCTTGGTTTCGTCCTCATTTACAGTAGCGGGGGCTGTAGTGGTATCTCACCACTTTCCCTTTTAAGTTCCATTATTATGGAACACCTATAAAATTATTTTCTTGTAATTAGATATTATCAAAACATTATCTAATTTTCAACATTATTTTTCTCTAAAGCTAATAATCTAGACTTCATATCCAATCCACCTGCAAAACCAACAAGTTTCCCATTGGAGCCTACTACTCTATGACATGGTACTATTATTGCTATTGGATTCTTATTCAATGCACCACCAACTGCCCTAGACCCCTTAGGACATCCTACTTTTTCAGCAAGTTCTTTATATGTTCTTGTCTCCCCATAGGGTATATTTAATAATTCCCTCCATACACTTTCTTGGAAAGATGTTCCCTTAAATGAAATTGGCAAAGTAAATTCCTTTAACTCTCCCTTTAGATATTTAAGTATTTCTTCATGATAATTATAACCATTCCCCTCTACTTGAGTAGGAGTACCATAGTATCTTTCTATATACTTATGGTTGTCCCCTTCTTCTGCAAAGGAAAGAGCTATTATGCCTTTTTCAGTAAAATATACTGTTAATTTACCTATAGGTGATTCAAATGAGTAGTATTTTGGGTTCATTAGTTACATCTCCTTTGTTAATCTCCATTGTTCTCTAGCCATATCATTTAATGCAGGGTTCATCCTTGTTGAAGCAAGGCTTAAACATGTGTTAAACCAAGATAAAGCTTCTTCTTTATCATCTATTCTTCTTGATAATTCTGCTATCAAATAAGATAGTTTGCTATCATCCATATTACTCCCTGCAAAAGATTCCGTATTATATGCTTCAATAAATTGATCTCTAGCTAATTCCAGAAATCTTAATTCTTCATTCTTTTTTTCCTCTAGACGATATAGCCAACCTAAGTTTAAGCAAACATTCCCCTGTTCCAATTTTTTAGCTTTAAGTAATGTTCCAGCAAATAATGCTAATTTATAGGAGTCTATGGCTTCATCTAAACTCCTTATCCCTCCAAAATCTCTTTTATTCCATCTTGATGATATATTATCTATTATTACTCCTACTTGGTCTTTTCTAATATCGTTAAACTTATTTTCAGATGCAGCATATCCGCAGTTAGGACATACAAATATACTATATTTTATAGGATTTTCAGTATTATAATAGTTTAGAAAATCCTCATCTCTTTTTAAAATTCTTAACCTAGATGTCCTTACTTTCTTAGTTGTAAACTCATTTTTACAAATAGGACATTCCACGTTCTTATCAAATAATTCATTTGCTTCTGTCAATTATATTGCGCCTACCTTTCTATATACCTTTTTCTCCTTCTATTATAGCATTAGCTGGTAAGGCAGGACCAACTTTATATATATAATCCTTTTTTCTATAATGGTCTACGGTAACTTGCTGTTTTGATAATACCTTCCCATTTTTTATTATAGCCTTATAAGTCTTAACCGTATATCCTGTTCTGCCTTTTTGTAGAGCTATTTTTGTACCTGGTGCTAATTTTTCATCAAATATTTCTTCAGTTTTAGGATGAATAGTTTCAACGATCTCAGGTGTTATCTTTATATTATAATTTTTTGCTTTAGTATCTCCATAGATATATACATGCACACGATCTCCTACTACTTTTGCATAAGTATATATTGGGAAATCAAAATCATTTCTAAATTTCAAGTCCAAATAGCCATAAGATACTGCTGCATCTTGGCCATAAGGAACATAACCTGCTGGTATAGAATGAGGATGACGCTCAAGTATGGTTAGATCTGCCAATAATAGAGAATTATACATAGTAGTCGAAGTCTGACAAACTCCGCCTCCAAGTCCTGGTGTCAATTCTCCACCTATGATT
>CAYMGW010000290.1:0-3547 GCA_964390085.1 uncultured Tissierella sp. | reverse complement strand
TACATAAAGTAAATAATAAAAAGCTCTATTACGTTGGTCGTAGTAGGGCTTTTTTTTTATCCAAATGACCTAACTTAACGTGCCTAAGCTGCGACAGGAGAACCGTCCCCCTGTCGCATTAAAATAAAGTTAGATTCATATATATATATGGTATAATCATATTAGAATTAAAATGGCTATTTATAAGTATTTTATATAGGAGTGGTCAAATAATGTCTAATAACGGAATAAATTTATACAATCTAGCTAATTCTTTGTGTATAGGTATTTTAGTAGTAGATGAATATTGTAATGTAAAATTTTTAAACAGTGAGGCTTTCAAAATATTAGGTTTAAGTGATGAGAATAATATAGATGAAAACATGTTATCTAATTTTAAAATTAAATCTTTCTTAAAATCTAGTAAAGAATATGAAAGTCATAGGCTAAAGTATAATGGTATGGATATTATTGTAGTAAAAAAGCTAATTATTAGTCGAGACTCTATTGAAGGAGCCTATGTTATATTTCAAAAATTAGCTATATATAAAGAATTTATTAGACAATTTGATGATGGGATAGAAGCATCCCCTTTATTAAATACAGTAATGGAAGCCACAAATGATGCCATTGTTTATGTTAATAAGGATGGTTATATAGAGATATTAAGTAAGCCCTATGCAGAGTTTTTAGGAGTGGATAGGGAGGCAGCAATAGGAAAACATGTACGAGAAGTAATAGAAAATACCAGAATGGATATTGTAATAGAAACGGGGATATCAGAAATAGCGCAAGTTCAAGAGATAAAAGGTAAAAAGATGATAGCCACTAGAATTCCAGTATTTGTAAATGATAAGGTGGTAGGTGCTGTAGGTAAAGTTTTATTTAAGGATGTAGATGAATTAAATTCACTATATATGAAGATAAATAAGATTGAGAAAGAATTAAATTTATATAAAGATGAGTTTAAGAAAGTAAACAAGGCAAAATATGCTTTAGATAGTATTATAAGTATAAGTAAGTCGATGGAAAGCTTGAAAGAGCTTACAAAGAGGGCAGCGAAGACTAATTCTAATGTATTGATTTTAGGTGAATCTGGAACCGGAAAGGAACTATTTGCTCATGCGATTCATAATAATAGTAGACGTATAGATGCACCTTTTATAAAAGTAAATTGTGGTGCAATTCCTTACGAGCTATTGGAATCAGAATTATTTGGTTATGAAGAGGGATCCTTTACAGGTGCTAGAAAAGGTGGAAAGATTGGGAAGTTTAAGGCAGCAGATGGAGGGACTATTTTCTTAGATGAAATTGGTGATTTACCTATGAATATGCAAGTAAAGCTATTGAGAGTTCTTCAAGATAAAGAAATAGAGAGAATAGGTTCTAATTTTTCAGAAAAGATTGATGTTAGAGTTATAGCAGCAACTAATAAGGACCTAGAAAAAATGGTATCAGAAGGTATGTTTAGATTAGATTTATATTATAGACTAAATGTAGTGAGTATAAAAATTCCTCCTCTAAGAGAGAGAAAAGAAGATATACCAATTCTTTCTAGACATTTAGTAGATAAGATATCAAGAGGAGAAAATATAAGAGTAGATAAGATATCAGATAATACATTAGAGTATTTAAAGAACTATGATTGGCCTGGTAATGTAAGGGAATTAGAAAATATTTTAGAAAGAGCTATAAATTTTCTAGAAGAAGAAACTATAATAAAACCAGAACATTTACCTTCAAAAATTACAGGGATGACACGAAATAAGCAGATGAAAAGCTTAAAGTCTATTTTAGAAGAAGTAGAAAAGCAATCTATAATAGATAGTTTAATAATTTCTAATGGAAATAAAACACTAGCTGCAAATGCTTTAGATATCAGCAGGACAAGTCTATATGAAAAGATTTCTAAATATAACATAGACATGTAATGTTATTTTTCTGACAATTGTAAGAATTGTCAGAAAAATTTACATCCAGATTAGATATAATAAAATAGTGTAAGGAAATATTTACACTTCATTAAATTAAAGTAAATTAATGTAAACTTAACCTTACATTAACCTAAAAAATTATAAATAAAAATAAAAGATTATCTAAAAACAAGTATATTATGATGGAAAATATACTTGTTTTTTTGTTTTAATCCAGATATTTAGATAAAAATCTAACATTAAAGTTAAATTCTAGTGGCACGAATTTTGCTATATTAATTATCGAATAAACTAAATTGAGGAGGTATAGAAATGTTAGAAAGTAAAATATGTATCGTAACAGGGGCGGCTAGTGGAATTGGATTAGCAGTTGCAGAAGCTTTTTCTAAAGATGGTGCTAAGGTAGTTATGGCTGATATTAATGAAGAAAGATTAAGAAATGAATCAGAAAGAATAAATGCAGATTATTTTAAGGTAGATTTAAGTACAAGACAAGGTTGTAAGAGTTTAGTTGATTATACTTTAGATAAATATTCAAAAGTAGATATTCTTGTAAATGTTGCGGGAATTCAAACAGTATCTCCAATAGAAGATTTTCCAGAGGATAAATGGGATTTTATGATTAATTTGATGCTAACTGCTCCATTCCTATTAACTAAATATGTATGGAATTCAATGAAGGAGCAAGGTTGGGGAAGAATAATAAATTTAAACTCAATTCATGGATTAGTAGCATCAGAATTCAAAGTAGCTTATGTTTCAGCTAAGCACGGTCTTTCAGGATTAACAAAAACTACTGCATTAGAGGGAGGACCCCATGGAATAACTGTAAATTCAATTTGTCCTGCATATGTTAGAACCCCTTTAGTAGATAATCAAATTGATGCTCAGGCAGCATCCCATGGAATATCAAGAGAAGAAGTTGTTGAAAAGATAATGTTACAAAAAGCAGCTATTAAGAAATTAATAGAACCAGAAACTATTGCAGATGTGGCTAAATTCTTATGCTCAAATGCAGGAGCACATATTACAGGATCAACCCTTACAATAGATGGTGGATGGACAGCTGGCTAGAAATACTTTAGTTTAATAGAAAAACAAAAGATTAATAGAATATTGAGTAAAAGAAAAGGGGGAAATAAATTATGCTAGGTATTATTATTGGATTAGCATTACTGATGTTTTTGGCTTACAGAGGTTATTCAATAATCTGGGTAGCTCCACTATGTGCATTAGTAGTAGCTTTAACTGGTGGGCTTGAGTTACTTCCAGCATATAAAGATACTTATATGACTGGTTTTGTAGGTTTTACAAAATCTTGGTTCCCTGTATTTATGTTAGGAGCAATATTTGGACATTTAATGGATTATACTGGTGCTGCTAGATCCATAGCTCATTGGTTAACTAAGGTATTTGGTGCAAAAAGAGCAATTTTAGGCGTGGTTGTTGGTTGTGCAGTATTAACCTATGGAGGTATTAGTTTATTTGTAGTTGTATTTGCAATGTATCCTTTAGCAGTAGCTTTATTTAGGGAAGCTAATATTTCTAGAAAACTTATACCTGGTGCAATAGCTCTTGGTTCATTTACATTTACAATGACAGCTGTACCTGGAACACCTCAAATACAAAACCTG
>CAYMGW010000289.1:381-3557 GCA_964390085.1 uncultured Tissierella sp. | reverse complement strand
ATTGAAATCAATAAATCCACTGGGATGAGTGAGGGCTCTGCTCAGGCCTTTATTAAAATATTTTTCGCTATGATGAATGGAGAAGAATATAAAAGAGCATTTAACTGATCATTTTAAAATTATTTCTACTTATCATTTTAAAGATTAATGATTATGTAGAAGTAACATTGTTAAAGGAGTAGGTACTAAGATATGGAAGATGTTTTAAATCCATATAAAAATTTAGTTGCAGATCTTTCACCTGTAGAGTTTGAGAAGTATTGTATGAATATTTTAAAATCTTATGCAGATAAAGAAGATTTGAAAGAATTTTTAATTGTAAATGATAAAAAGATATCAACAAGTGATGGTGATTATCAAATTGATATTTATTGTGAATTTGTAGCTATTGGTGTAAAGTTCAAAGTACTTGCTGAATGTAAAAAATATAAGTATCCAATTGAACGTGAAAAGGTGGCTGTTTTGGCAGATAAGTTACATAGTATTGGTGCGCAAAAAGGAATTTTAATATCAACCTCTGGATTTCAAAGTGGTGCAGCAAAATATGCAAAAGCGCATGGAATTGCACTAATACAAATAATGGATAAACACGTAAAGCATATACAAAATTCAGCTGGACCAAGGAGAGAAATGTTAGAAAAATTATTAATAGAGTGGTACAATTATTTGCCAAATTATTTTGCAATGGAATATGATGAGTATGGGTTCCTAATGGAAGATATATATCCATCGAGGAATGAAGTTCAGAAGATAAAAGAACGATTTATTAAGGATAATAATAGGGAGATTTTAAAATTGAAACAGAAAAAATAAAGATAGTTGTAAATCATTAATTATGTATGTCTATTTTATTGCGGAAAGGTCATAAAATTAGCTTCGCATGTTTGATGTGAAGCTGATTTTTTTAGGTACGGTATGTGTTCCACTTTGAGGTTTTATAGTGCACCGGATGTTTTAGGTCATATTTATTGAAAGCAAAAAAATTATATTTTTTTATTATGAAGGATAATTGAGATGACCAATTTATTTATTATAGGTAATGGATTTGATTTAGCTAATGGATTAAATACTTCTTATGAAGATTTTCACCAATATTTAATTGATAACTACCCTAATGCTTCCGATGACAGCATGCTTGTACCTTGGTCAACAACTATGCCAGATGGAAGTGAAAAATACAGTACTGATGAAGTTGTAGGGCTAATTATGAAGGTTATTAATGAGGCTGATGGCTATTTATAGAGCAACCTTGAGCATTCACTTGGATTTTTGGAGTTAGGAGAATTTTTTGATGATTACAGTGATGACTATGAAGACGATAACGCTAATGAGTGGCATGAAGTGCATAACAATGAAGCTATATCTACAAATTTGACTGGTGCTATTTTAGAAATAACAAAATACTTTGATGACTGGATTAGGACGATTAACGTTTGTAGCGTAAAGCTTAAGAGTGATTTCCAAGCGCTGATCAATGTAAAGGAAGAGTATTTTCTTACCTTTAACCATACCCATACGTTAGAAATGTTGTATAAGGTAGAAAAGGTTTGTCATATACATGGAAAGCAGGGCGGGAAATTATACTTTGGGCATGGAGAAAACCAATTGAATTTTGGTAGAAGATACCAGCTTTATTCCAGATTATATCCGATAGTATTGATTTAAAAAATGATGAGCTTTATTTGAGATTGGATGAACGTCTTGCTGTACCTTCGAATGAAGCAGATATTACGATAAAGTTGCATTTGAAAATTTAGAGGATCTGCTTTTCCATGTAATAATACTAAATTAGAAGATATGAAAAATATTATTTTTCATTACGATCCTGAAACCTTTAATAAATTACTAAGGGTAATAAAAAAAGATTATGATATAAAAGAAGAACTTTGGCATGTCAAGTTGGAACAGTTACCATACATTGATAGAAGTAAATATAGGAAAACTGTTTGCACTACATTTCTTCATGAAAAGTACTATTCTAACCGCCAAATATTCCGGCATATTGATTTCATAAAAAATCAGTATCCCTTTGAAAAATATTGCGATAAGAAAGAGGATCGTTCAAACCAAGATATTCAAATTGATTATTATACTACTAAGTAATGTCATTATAAAGTATGGTGTGTTGAAAATATAGATATTAGCAAAGAAACATGGTATAAAATTGCTAGTCTTTCTTTATCAGAATAATACAGAAGATTATTTGAAGAGATACTAGAAGTGAAAAATAAGGTTAATGGGTAATATTATTATTTACTGAAATTCTTATTATCTATATATAATTAGACTAATAATGTGAATTTGAGATAGTATTATTAAATAGATTCTAACAATTGTCGGCAATTTCATCGCTAGATGAAATATTTATAAGGGAAGTGGATAATATTAAGACAATTAGAGAAGTAGAAGAGAATATACTTGATCTAGAGTACCAGAAGTATAGAATCCTTAAGAGAAGTTCCAATACAGCAATAATCCATTTATTAAAGATATTTGGAGATTTATATAGAGATTTTAAAAGTGTTGACACGCTAGATTTATCCTATTATCATAAGCAATACTCATTATCGTTTTTGATTGGTGGATTAGCACGGTGTATAAAATGGATTGCTATTGAAAATAATCAACTGAATGAAGAATCTGCTATTAGTAGGGAAATTGATAAAGAGGCAATTGACTTTTTAATTTGGGGCTATAATTATGAGAGATTGGCAAATGAACATGTAGCACTTAATAGGGGCTTATGTGAGGGAACAATTGATCCTGAGAAAAAGACAATAGAATTTATTCCTAAAGAAAAAATTCCTAATATGATTTTTAGCCAATTTGAATTTGATAGACTTTACATAGAAAAGACAGAGAAATCCACCCCTTTAAATGAGTTGAAGAATAATTTTTATGAATGGTATAAAGAATTCAAGTTTAGTTTTGATGAAATTGATATTCCATGGGAGAAGGTTAGAGGTTTAGAAGTTTATAATCATATAATAAATTGGTTAAGGAATGAATTCTTTTTTGATTTAAGAAAAGAATCGACATTTGGATCTTACAGTATTGAGGATTTTGTCAATGTATACTCCTCATTGTTTATCAACTTTATTTATTATACATGGTATGAAGATTACATTGACTTAAATTTTGGATTAGAAAATCATATTGGATCATGTATTGTTACT
>CAYMGW010000289.1:0-371 GCA_964390085.1 uncultured Tissierella sp. | reverse complement strand
TTTTTTTAAAAGCCTTCATTTCTTCTTATTTCTATTTGATTATTAATTTACATAACTTTCATTCTAAATTAGTTTTTCAACCATTTATTTGCTTAAATGATATAGTTTATGTTTCACCGAGATTATTAGTATCTATTGATCCCCGAAGGATGTTTTTTGGTGCAATAAATTCGGTGAAGAAACCAATATATGATTCAATTGTAAAAAGTTTAGAAGAATTTAATTTACAAGAGATAGCATCATATCTTAAGAAACTTAATTGTGAAATTTATATAGATAAGAAAATATCAAAAAGAGGAAAAATGTTGACTCCAGATTTACTTTTAGTCGATAGAAAAAACAAGATATTTGTAATAGGGGATTACAAGCAT
>CAYMGW010000288.1:0-3565 GCA_964390085.1 uncultured Tissierella sp. | reverse complement strand
AAACCCTTCAGAGTACTGTTAAGAATATAGATAATAATATTTCTTCTAGTATTAAGGGGGTAGGAGAAGCTGAAAGTAATTTGAGATTTACTCAAACTACCGCATCACCATACTACAGTGCAGAGGGTAAGTTTGCAGGAAAAACAATAGGTGAAGTATCTGATATGTTGAGAAGTGGAGAACTAAAAGCTAGCGAAGTACCAGTGACATATATTGAAAGAGATGGTACTAGATTGATAGAAAATACAAGGTCTTCACTTGGTTTGAAAAGGGCAAATATTCCAGAATCTGAATGGACTCTAATTAATAAAACAGGTGACCCGACAATTGAGGCTAAAATAACCGAAAGACTTGAACGAAATGGACTTACTAATTCAGGCACTGATGTTTTAAGAATTACAGGTGAAGGTAAAAATGCTAGTAGCTTAAAATAAGGAGGTAACGTATGGTTTTAAATAAGTTATTTGATATAAAAGAACTTGCTCAAGAATTTATGAATGCGCCTAAGATAGAACAAAATGGTGAGGATGTTGTACTTAAGTATGACTATGAAACAGATTCTGGGGAATATGAATGGACTGGAATCGCCTTCCTTAATACAATAAAATATAGACATACTAAGGATAGCGACATTAGTGAATATATGATGAAAGCTTACAATGCTGTTGTTGAACTAAAAGATTCAGTATGGATAAATGAAGTTATTTCAAATAGTAATAAAGAAAATAGAGATATTCAATTTAAACACTATTTGGTTTACTTTGATGGGTATGGGGCTTACGAATTTATTAGCACAAGTGTAAATCAAGGCATAAAGTAATAAAATTAATATATTCCTAGAAAGGAGGAAACATGGATTTTTTAAGATTAAGTAAAGAAGTATCATATGCACTACGACATGCACCATGGGAATATGAATTGGAACTTGATGAGAATGGATGGGTAGATGTTGAACAATTGCTAACTTCATTAAGAGAAGATAATCGATGGAGTAATGTAACGGAAGCAGATTTGATAGCTATGATAGAAGGTTCAGAGAAAAAGCGTCATGAAATACTATCAGGAAGGATTAGAGCTCTATATGGTCACTCTGTGCCACAAAAAATAGCTTGGGAGAATGAGGAGCCGCCTAGGGTTCTGTACCATGGGACAGCTAGAAGATTTTTAGAATCTATAACAGAGAATGGACTACTACCAAGAGGCAGGCAATATGTTCATCTATCAATTGATATTGATACAGCACTACAAGTAGGGAAAAGACGTGATAATAAACCAATCATTCTTATTATTAATGCAAAACAAGCTTGGAATGAAGGAATAAAATTCTATCAAGGAAATGACAAGGTTTGGCTAGCTGATTTTGTATCAAGCAAATATATCATTGAAAATGAATCTACAAAATTGTAATCTGGCTGCAAAATATCAATTGGGCTAACTGCAAAACATTAAATGTTAAGTTAAATAATGATATATCCAATAAAATCATTAACATTTGATACAAATTGACATACAATACTTGCTTCATAATAATGATAATGCAGTGAGTTGTAACTAAAATAAAAACTAAATATATATTATAACAATGATAAGAGTCAATGTTTCTAATGAAGAAGCATTGACTCTTTTTCCATGTAAAGAAATAGAAAGGAGTAAAGATGATGTGTCGAATAATTGAAGATTTCAAAATAAGCCTAATTGAGGATGGTAAGAGTGCTAAAACCATAGAAAGCTACGTTGGTGACATTAAAGCTTTTAAGGAGTTTTTAACAGCTAAAGGAGTTGATTTTAATGGTACAATACAACGATTCTACGTAGTAAGTTACAAGAACTTTTTAGTTGAGAGCAACTACGAAGTAGCAACAATCAATAAAAAGATAAATAGCATTCATGCATTAAATAGGTACTTAATAGCTACTGGTGACATGAAGGAAATAGTTGTAGAAAATTCTAAGGACAGAGTAAAAATAGCCCATGGTTCAGAGAAACAAGTAGAGGTCTATTCAGATAAGGAGGTAGATAGAATGCTCTTCTATATTCAGAATGAGGAAAAGGTAAGTAAAAGAAACAAGGTGATTGTAATGCTACTACTTTACACAGGGGTTAGGGTAAGCGAGCTATGTAGCATTAAGATTAAAGACATTGATTTCTTAAACTACTCAATAAAAATCTACGGTAAGGGAGGTAAGTTTAGAGAAGTACCATTAAAATTCGATTTAGCAGATGCAATCAAGAAATACATTGCAGGTAGAAATTACAATGATAAGGATTCAGAATACCTAATAATAGGTCAAAGAGGAGCATTAAGAAGAGATGCAATAAATACAATGCTTGAAAGGTTAACTGAGGAGATAGGAATGATAAATAAATTAAAACCTCATACATTTAGACATACCTTCTGTACAAGGTTAATTAATAGAGGAGTACCAATTTCAACAGTAAGTAAACTAGCAGGTCATAGTAGTGTGGATACTACTATGACCTTTTATATTAATAGTAGCAGAGAAGAGAAAATGAAGGCGGTAAGCCTATTGTAGGAGGAGAAAATAATGATAACAATCTATACTTTAGAAGAAATCAAGGATTTAAAAAACATATCAGAAGCAATGAGAGAAGAATTACTATCATATTTTCAAGAGATAGCTAAAGGAATTGTAGGTGAAGAATGGCGTTCATACAATCTTGAGGAGGTTGGACCAATACTTGTAATAGAAGATGATGATGCTGTTGATGTGTTAGATGAATATGGATTGATGCAAGGCAGTAAAAGCGTACCTCTAGCACTGCCAGAATTTGCACTAAGGATAGTAGTTGGTGGCATTGAAATGCTAAAAATAATCTGGATATGTAATGATTCCTTCGGTGTTTCTGTGTACTGCCCGATAGGAAAGTTTTCTAAGGAATTTGATAAGTTCATAATTGAATACTTGATGGAGTAATGGCTAAGAAGGTGAAGGAGGAAAATACAGTGGAAATAATGATTTTGATTGCAAGAATAATAATGCTGATACTAAGTGGAATGTCATCAGTAGGAGCAGTTGGAGAAGTTGCTAAAGCTAGCGGTGTGGCATCAACAGTATTGTGGAGAAACCTACCTTATAGGTTCAAATAGAGTATATATTAACTGGAAATTCTAAATAAAAATAAAAAATGTCATTTCTATGAAAGGTAAAGAATAATAGAGATAAAAAGAGAAAAGAGCTAAATAGCTGATAAAAAGTGTAAAAACGTATAGATTATGTTTGAGGAAGTCTTGGACTAAAAAAATTGGAAACACAATGAGCAAAGGAAATCCTGGACTATAACGGATTGCTTATAATCAGATTTAAGTTATTTAATGAAAGGTTGTATACTTCATTCATAAGTGCTTGACGTCAAGCCAATAAAGATATGATGGAGGGATACAAATGAATAAAGAAAATAATAACACAGTACAAGAATTAATGCAACGAGGTTTTATAGTTGATGAAGAAACAGGAGCAACAAAAGGGTTTAATGCAAATCAATTTGCACTATATGTAAAATCAAGAATGTATATAATCTATGCAAAAGATTGATGGTTCTATCT
>CAYMGW010000287.1:2195-3565 GCA_964390085.1 uncultured Tissierella sp. | reverse complement strand
ATATTTCTTGCAACCAGCAATTCAAGAACGAATAGGAAAGAGAAAAGGAGCAATAGTTGTAGGACTAATCTGGGGGATTTGGCATTTACCAATAAATATATTTTATTATAGTCCAGAAACATCTTTTTATTCTGTTTTAAATCAATTAACAGTTTGTATCGGCTACTCAGTTTTCTTTGGATATGTATATATGAAGACTGAAAATATATGGACTATATCCATGATACATTTTATTAACAATAACCTCGGTTATGTATTATACGGTGCTGACGGAACTAATGTAGTATTTACATGGCAGTCAGTTTTAGTAAATTTTTTACTTTTTTCAATAGTATATATGCCATTCTTATTAGCTAAAGAGTATAGAAAATCAAACATAGGTGTGGAGAAAGTAGTAGGAGAAAACACTGAAAAAGAAATTGAGACCGATGAAAAAGACATGCTAAGTTAGGAAGATGACTAACTTGAAAAGACTAAGTAAATATTTTTATTTATACTTTTAATAAAGATGAAATTTTACCTATTAAATTTAATTAATAAAAAATAATAAAATAGTATAAATTAATGAACGAAAATGAAGGGCTGTCTATATATGTAAAATCAAAAGATTATACTAAAGATATATTGATTTAACTTCTTTTATGATGAATATTAAAATTATTTTCAATAGATAATAAAGATGGTGAGATTATAAAATCATATTTTTAAAATGGAGTTGAATCAGTTGCAGTATATAATAGAATTGTTTAACCATTATGGATATTTTGTATTATTAATTGCTTTAACACTAGAACTTATAGCATTTCCACTGCCAGGAGAGGCTATTATGACCTATTGTGGATATCTTATTTATACACAAAAAATGAATTTATCCATAAGTATTATTGTGGCTACCCTTGGAGTAATAATAGGTATTACTATATCCTATTTTATTGGAAGAATATTAGAAATAGATTTTTTTGAGAAACATGGACATTATATTCATATGGATAAAAATAGGTTAGATAAAATATCAACATGGTCTGAAAAATATGGTAATAAGCTACTTTTTATAGCATATTTTATTCCTGGAGTAAGACATGTTACTGGCTACTTTTCTGGGATAACAAATGTACCATATAAAAAGTTTGCAATTAGTGCTTATGTGGGAGCCTTTGTTTGGACTGCAACTTTTATTTCACTTGGAAAAGTCCTTGGTTCTAATTGGGATAAGTATCATATTTTACTAAAAAGGTATTTGGCAATAGCAAGTTTAATAATTGCCGTGATTATAATAGCTATTTATATCTATAGAACCTATAGAAAAAAGATTTACGAGTTACTGTTAAAAATACTTAATGATGGTTTAAATATATTTCACTCTCTTGGTA
>CAYMGW010000287.1:0-2185 GCA_964390085.1 uncultured Tissierella sp. | reverse complement strand
TATTTTCAGCTCTTATAATTGGAATTACCCAGGACTATTTAGCACATGAATTTAGTGAATTTGATGAGATAGTAGAATATATAATAGTGCATATTTTTAATAGAGATTGGAATAATGCTATGAAAATTTTCAGCAATATATCAAACATATATGTATTGTTCATAATTATATCCTTAACAGCAATTTGGATTATTATAAAGGGAATAAATAAATTACATGAAATAAAGTTTATGATTATATCTTTCTTAGGAGCGGTATTATTAGAGAATATATTAAGAAATGTTTTTAGATTAGGACCAACTGGAACCCGATATACGTTTCCTAGTGGTGAAGTTTTAATATCAGTAGTAGTATATGGCTTCTTAGCTTATATATTGGTACGACATAGTAGAAAGACTTGGATTAATTCTATAATAATAGGCTCATATTTAAGTATTATTTTACTTACTGGATTGAGTATGATTTATTTTAATTTGCAGTATCCTAGTGATGTAGTAGCTGGCTTTGAGTTTGGAATGGTATGGATTACTCTTATCATTATTCTTTTAGAAGTTTACAGGGTTTTACCCAAAATAACGTATATCAAATAGCCATTGAGTCTCTTATTGTTCAATCACATGTTTTACTAATTCCTACAGTGAAAATAACTCGAGACAAATTTTTTCTTATTAGTATTTAATTGGCAATACATTTTTATCTAAAGAAGAATGAAAAGGTTAATATAAGGGATAAATAAAATAAATATATTTTTAGAATATGTTTATTTTATTTATAGGGGCAGAAAATGAAAGATAAAATACATAATAAAATTTACTTAAATACTTTATTAATAATAATTGGCATATTATATATTCTATTTTTATATATAGATATCTTTAATATACAATTTCCTATACAATCATATATTCTCAAGTACTTATCAATCATATGTTGCTTTATAATAGTTCTAATTATAGGAGAAAACAGTTTGAATAAAAGAGATATATCATTGCTTCAAGCTGGACTCTTAATTACAATTTTTGCTGATTTATCTTTCCTAATTTTCCATTATTATAATTTTGGAGTAATATTTTTTTGTTTGATTCAAATGATTTATTATATTAGATATACAGGCTATAGGGACTCAGTAAGTATTTTTACCTTTATTGCTATTTTTTTAATCATAATCATTACATATATTATATTAAAATTATTTATTAAAGAGATTGATTTTTTATATGTAATTTCTTTCTTTTATTCAATATGTTTAATAGCAACTATTGTTGAAGCAATAAAAGTTTTTAAAACTAAATTATATCCATCTCCAAATAAACATATGATACTTATAGGTATGATACTTTTTCTTTTAGGAGATATAAATGTAGCTATGTCCTATATATCTAAGGAAATCTCTGTATCATTAGGTAATAATTTTAGCTTATTAATATGGGTTTTTTATTTACCTTCCCAAGCATTGCTTTCTTTAAGTGGATATAAATATAAGTAATTATATATATTCAAAAATTTTGCAAGGCTTTATCCTTTGTTTTAGCTAAAAATATCTATCGTTGTTATACTTATCTCGACTTTAAAATTATAAGACTATCTTGTATAATATTAACATACTGAAATATTTACAAAAAGGTTAGGGAGTAGAATGAAAAGAGTAAATGAAATTTTCAATGATTATGAAGCAAAGGGTAATATTAATACTGCAATAGTGGAAGGGGTAATCTTAAGAAAAAATGAGAAGACTCTAGAGATGAAAATTAGAACCGATAAGTTTATTGAAATTAGAGAAATTGAAGAACTTAATAAATTTATAAGGGAAAGATTTGCATTAAATGATTCTAAAATCATTGTAGAGTATGCTGAAGAAATTGATAAAATGCCTATAGAAGAGGAATTAAGGGATATTATATTTCATATGTCAGATAAATATCCTGTCTTAAAGGCAATTGTAAACAATTGTGAATTTGAAGTATTTGAAAGTACCATTGATTTTAATTTTAAAATTCCAGCATCAAATCTTTTAATATCTATGGGTTATGATAGAAAAATCAAAAAGGCAGTAAAAAATTTGTATAGCAGAGAATATGAAATAAATTTTGTCGATAAAGTGTGCAATGAGGAGTTAAAAAGGCTACAAGAAGAGGTATATTCAAAAGAAATTATGCTAATACAAAAAGAGGCTACGATTGCACAA
>CAYMGW010000286.1:0-3572 GCA_964390085.1 uncultured Tissierella sp. | reverse complement strand
GCTCATAATCCAAAATTCTACCATGATTTTTTTGAACAAAATGGATTTAAAGCTATAGATTTGGTAAGCTATAAAAAAGATATAAGGACTATGGAGAATTTCTTTAGTGATAGATTGAAAGATAGGTTAGAACAAAATTATAAGGTACGTCCAGTAAATTTCAAAAACTTAGAGCAGGAAGCCAATTTATATACTGAAATTAACAATAAAGCCTTTAAGAATCATCTTTTTTATTATGGAAGGAAAGCCTCTGAGGATTTAGAACTGTTTAAAGATTTTAAATATCTATTAAAGCCAGAAAATCTAATATTCGTAGAAAAAAATGGAGAAGCTGTGGGATTTATGCTATGGTATCCAGATTTTCATCAATTAATGGAACCTAAGGAAACAATAGGACTTTTAACAGTAATAAAAAATAAATTATTCTCAAGAAAAATAGATACTTTTAAGATTGTAGAAGTGGGAGTAATACCTGAAGAACAAGGTAAGGGGGCTGTTTTAGCCTTATTTGATTATTGTTATAACCATTCTAAGGACAAGTTTCATTACTGCGAATCTGGATGGATATTATGGGATAATAAAAAATCTAAGGCTTTTGGAATAAAATGGGCAGATAGTGAGTCAAAATGTTATAAAGCATATATTAAGGATTTGGTATGATGATTAATTATAGTTCTATAAACGAATTATATATAGATTTAAAAAAACGAGAAGAGATAAATTCTCAAATAGAGTTTAATTATGATTTGGTTCCCTTATTAGAATTATTGGAGAAAATTAATTTTTGTAATCAAAGGTATGAAATAGCTGAAGATAATATAATTATTTCTTACTTATTGAAGATAAATATACTTAACTTCAGCGATTTATTTCCATTAAAGATAACAGCTGAGATTATAGGATTACCTATATCTATATCGGAAAAAGGTTATTGGGGCAATGAAGCTTCAGTTGAAAAAATCGTTCAAAAGAAAAAAGGGCTCAAGATAATACTTAATGGAGATAAAGAGTTTAGCCATGGCGGAAAAACTCTATCAACTTTTATTTTTAATAATAGGTTTTCAACATTTGAAGAGTATATAGAATCACTAAGAAGCCCTTATAGAAGGCGAATTAATAAAGCTCTTATTCAGAGGAAAAATTTAGATATTATAAAATTAGACAAAAAAGATTTTAATGAGGAGCACTATAATTTATACTTAAGTATAATGAGTAGAACTAAACACCCACTAGAAACATTACCAATAGAATTTTTTAAAGCATATGAATCGGAAATATATGAATTTGTTGATAGAAAAACTAAAAATGTAGTAGGGTTTATTCAAACGAAATTAATAAAAGATAGATTATGTTTTGTCTTTGGAGGATTTAGAAAAGAGGATAATGAAATCTATGATATTTACTATAATATGCTGCTGAAGATTATTGAAATAGGAATTGAAAAGCAAGTAAAAACAATTGAGTTTGGTCAGACAGCAGAAGAAAGTAAATTTAAAATTGGGTGTATAGAGGTACCAAAGTATGTTTATGTACATCATAGCAATATAATAATTAATTGGTTTATTAGGCTGTTAATACCTTTGTTTTCATACAAGCCCTATGCTATAAAGCATAATGTTTTTAAATAAAAGATATAAAGGTGGACAATTTATGATTGTATTCTTAAAAAAAGTAAGGGTAAAAACAATATTCTCTGCCTTTGATCCAGTGAAGGTAGAGCCATTAGAGTTGGCTTATTTAAAAACTGTTTTAGATGAAATGAATGTAGAAAATTATATAGTAGATGATTTATTTAAATTAAAACCTCCTAAAAACCTAATACCAGATATAATAGTATTAACTGGATATAATGTGGCGGAGAATGAGATTATAAGACAGGCTAGGAATTATAAAAAGATATATCCAGATGTAAAGATAATAGTAGGAGGCGTCCATATTCAACTAAATACTTTAGACTTTCATGTGGAAGGGATAGATTATGTTTATCATTCTCATGGCTTATGTACATTTAAAAAGCTCATAGAAAACATTATAAATAAAAATCAAACTCCCATAGATTATGGTGTAGATACCTTCATAGACAATCTTATGGAAGAGAAATACTTTCATATGGGAAATAAACAATGGATTTCTAAAAAGGAAGACATTCTTCCTAGTAGAGAACTATTTAAAGAAATATCTAACCAAGTACGTTATTTAGAGAAGAAATCAGTTGCATTAATTAAAGGAAGTATTGGATGTCCATATAATTGCTCCTATTGTTTTTGCAAAGAGATTAATGGTGGTCGTTATATAAAACCAGATTATGAAAATATGTCTAGTGAAATGGAAAAAATAGATGCAGACTATTTTTGGATAGTGGATGATGTGCTATTTGCTGACAGAAAAGATGCATTGAAATTTATAGCTCTTATGCAAAATACTAATAGAAAAGTCATAGGCTATCTGAGGGCAGACTATATTTTAAGAGAAAGGGACTTGCTTTCTAAATTGAAAGAGGTAGGACTTGAGGAGGTAATTGTTGGTTTTGAAGCTACCAATAACGAAGAGTTAAAGGGATATGACAAGACTACAGATGCCTTAGATTATCCTGAAGTAATCTCTTTACTTAAGGATAATAACATTGACTTAACAGCACTTTTTATGGTTCAACCAGATTATACTTTTAAAGACTTTAGAAATTTATATAGATTTATAAAGAAGAATAAAATAGAAGTATTCACTATATCCATTCTTACACCTATAAAGGGAACAAAAAACTATGAAATATCAAAATCAAAATTAATTACACAAGATTCTAGAAAATTTGATTTTTTACATTTAGTATTTAAACCTAAATTGCCTAAGGCAGTATTCTATTTATTATTCTATGGTATACATGTAAGATTATTAAAATCTAAAAGGATTTGGAAATATATTTTAAGGAAATAGGAGATTAGAGATGACGGCAAAAATATGGAATTTTTGGGCTAAGAAGTATGAAAGGTTGTGGGTACAAAAATATTCCCTAAGACCTACTAGAGATTATGTTACAAAGACCATAAGTAAATATATTAAGTCTGAAGGAGTTACTAAAATATTAGATTTAGGCTGTGGACCAGGAGAATTAATCCAAGATCTAGAGAGTAAATACAAAAATCTAGATATTACTGGAATTGATTTTTCAGAAGGTATGTTAGAGGTATCAAGAGAAAGAAATCCTAAGGTTAAACATATCAATATGAATGTAGATGATTTAGATAAATTAGATGATAAATTCAATATCATTACTTGCACCCATTCTTTACCATATTACAAGACTCCAGATAAGGTAATGGCACAGTTATTTAGATTGTTAGAGAATGATGGCAGAATCGTCATTGGGTTTGCCAGTGGCGATAGTTTTTATGATAAATTAGCATTGTTCTTTGTGAAAACTACCACTGGTCCTGCAAATTATCCTTCAGATATAAAATTTAGAAAGCTTACTGAACCTTATTTTGAAATAGAAAATCTAAAGATTATAAGGGAAAGGTTATTTATGCCTAGAATTGCAATATATACTTTAAAGAAGGTAAAGATATGAAAGTACT
>CAYMGW010000285.1:0-3581 GCA_964390085.1 uncultured Tissierella sp. | reverse complement strand
TACTATTTCTGTTAGGGGGACTGGTACAAGTTATTTTGCTGATACTTTCACAGTTTCAGGCTCTAGTGATGTTTTGTACCTTCCTTACCTTCCAAGTGGTTCATATTCAGCACAAATTACTGGAGTTGCAGTTGGATTAGATGGAAATCGATATACTACAGTTCCAAATGCAATTATTTATTTTTATAGATAAATAAAGGATTGATAATTATATGATGCCTTTAAAAGATAAATATTATAGTAATGACAAGGATATGTTAAAACTTGTGACTGACTTAAAATATTTGATAGAAAAATACTATTTAAATGAAAAAACAATTGACTTATTGACTGGTTTTAATGAAGGTTGTATTTCTAATTTTTTAAACTTAAAAGATGGGTTAACTTATGAACAAAGTACTAAGCTTTACAGTGTTATATTCAATTTAACAAAAACATTTGAAAATATTTATTCTTACAATAATTGTAATGAGTAAAATAATTTAATTTTGAAAGCAGACTAATTCATAAATCTTAGTCTGCTTTTCTAATATATTTTAATCATAAAATCTATTACTTTAAAATCAAGTTTTTTTCACAAAATAAATAAAAAAAAGTAGGGCATATGCCCTACTTTTTATCTTTCAAGTCCATTGCTCCTATCTATGTATTTCATAAACTTAGGCAATAGCTTTTCTTTTTCTATAAATTTATTACACTTATTAAGCTTTGAAGTTAACCTGGTAACATCTTTAGTTAAAGTCCTAATTTTACTATTAACTAGATTTTTTATTCTTGTATTTTCTCCTCGGAGCAGTTCAAGTTTCTTCTCATAATTTTCTTTTTGCTTTTCAAAATCATTATTATGGGATTTATCTTTTTCACTTAACCTTTTATTTTCTTCTTTAAGTTTCTTTATTTCATCAGCTAGCTTTTTATTCTGTCTATCTAAGTTGTTATAGGCTAATCTTGCAATTTCACCTTCTTTAGCAATATTATTAATTAATTCAAAGTCACTTTTAGATAGCTTTAAATCGCCTGTTAGCGTTTTTGATGGTTTAACACTATCTAGTTTATCAAAAACAGTTAAAACCTCTCTACGAGCCTCTAAATCGTTTTTAAGGATATTTGTTTTCCTAGATAATTGCTGAACTTCTTTTTTCAAGGTATCAGCTTTAAATTTATTAATTTCTATATGCTTTTTATCAGAGCCTTCAACCCCTCTTTCAATTTCAAAACCACAAGCCTTTAGATGTTTTGGTAGTTCATCTTGTATCTCCCTTAGGCTGTTTCTATCAAGGATTTTCTTAGCTGATAACTTTCCATCTTCGGTGATAGGTACAGAGCATAGGTGCATATGAGGAGTTTTTTCGTCTAGGTGGACTACTGCTGATACTATATTTTCAGAGCCATATCTATCTTTAAAGTACTCATAGCTTTGTTTAAAGAACTCTAATTGCTTATCTAAAGGCATTTCAGAGAAGAATTTGTTATCCGAGGTTACTAATGTGCTTGCCATTACTACGGCATCCTTACGAATAGCCTTAGAACCCTTATAACCTTGCTTAATAATTTCTTTTACTTGCTTATTATAATTAATGCTCATATCGTTATGTAAGTCTATATTTAAATGAGATTTACTTTTATCAATATCAGTATTTTTAGATTTATCACTCTCACGTTGGTTATGTATTTGTAATCCCTTAACATCACTATTCTTAAATTTTTGAATATGACATACTAAGTAACTCATAAAATCAATCTCCCTTTTAATACTTTAAGTGCATCATTTGCACCTCCAATACTAGTCATACGTTTTAGGAAACTTTCTAAATCGGTGCAAATATCTTCACATAAAGTATAGCACATTATACTTTACTGCGTAAAGATGTGCCAGGAGTTCCTGGACCCAGGGCATATGCCCTCGCTTTCGCTCACCCTTTTTTTATTCAAAAATTTTAACTGTCAGCCGAAGATCCACTTGAAAGTGGTTTGGCAGCCATCCAAAATTTTTGAATAAAAAAAGAAAAGGATGTTTGCGACACATCCTTTTCTACTCTTGATACTAATTGTTCTAAAAATACCGAAATACTTCGATATTTTTATTGTAACATAACTAAAGGTGCTATTTTATAGCACCTTTCTTCATTTCTAAAATTGAGCATTTCTGCTCCTTCACTCTATCATACTAATATCTTATGAGATATTAGTATTTTTAGTACTGTCCTTCTTTTACTTTTTTAATCAAGATTTTAAAATAAAAAACTGAGAGCCGTATAAAATACGGCTCTCCTTCACGTTTATCAACTGAGCATTTCTGCTCCTTCACTCTATCTTTTTCAAATTATATATATTTAAAACTTATATAACAAAGCTTGTCTAATTAAAATAACTCATTAGTTCATTAATTTTCTATAGTTATCTCTTTAAAGCTTTATTTTTCAGCCTTTTACGTAATTTTGTTTCTATCTAAAGCATTATTTACCTTATTTAGAATGTTACCTTTAACATTTCCTATTGAGCAAGTAAAGTCTACTCTTTGAATATCTACATTAACTATTTTTAAAACATTAGCCCATCTTATGATATTTTTAAATCCATATACTTTATCTATTTTTACATGAAAGTCTTTTACTTCCGATGGTTTTTGAGATGATAATGGTAATACAAAAATACTATCTCCTGTTCTTCTTAAAACTAATGCTGGATGTTTCCCCCCAAACTCTCGACCTATGTTGAATCCGAACTCTACCCACACAACATCTCCTCTTTTTATATTAAAATTCTCTGGTAATTTAAAGTTTTTTTCAGAATTAATTATTTGGCTTTTTTTCTCTAACCACTTTAAATAATTGTTACTTCGCTTTACTTCTTCTACATTATTTAAATTTGTCGTTGAAATAAGGTTGTCCAGTTCAACTACAACTTTATTTTTTTGTGTTTCTAAAATTTGTTTATTGTTAACCATATCTATCTCCCCGTTTTATATTATTTAATTATTTTAACATAATAAATTAATATTAATCAGTATCCCAACCTAACAATTTTTTTTCTAATTCATCATAATCATAATCTCGACCTTGAAAATTATTAAAGCTAGTTTTTTTTAAACCTTTCTTTGGTTCATTGAACTCACCAGGCTTGACCATTTTTATCATAAGAGCAACAAAATTATCTGCATTCTTATTCTTAAAATGATTATAGACTTTTGAAATTTGGTGCATATCACCATTAGCACTTTTATATATCCTAATAGCTTCTGATTGTGTAATATTATGCTCTTTCATCATCAAGACTATTGATTTAATTCCTTCTTGTTTATCTAATTCAATTTGATTATTATCTTCTGAAAATGTAACTGATATTTCATTAATGGCAGTAGATTTATTAATAACATTTGCCTTGTTTTGATGAATATAAAACCTAAGAGCAGTTACCTTCCTTCCAATCCTTTTTTCTTCAAACTCAAAAGATATATCTGTTAATTTTTTTAATTCTTTTTGAGTTGCTTCAAGAATAAATCTTTTAAAATCATAAAATCTAGGATATATATTTTCTGTTTTTAAAAGTTTTCTTAAATCATCAATTTCAAACTTTTCAAC
>CAYMGW010000284.1:0-3604 GCA_964390085.1 uncultured Tissierella sp. | reverse complement strand
ACCTCTATAATACAATAGAGGACATAGACCAATTTATTGAGGGAATAAAAAATGTAAGGAAGTGGTTAGGTTATGGATCTTAATTCAATTTATACTCAGCTTATAATGGACCATAATAAAAGTGGACACAATAAAAGAGTTCTATTAGATCCAGATATCACTGAAAGAGGACATAATCCTAGCTGTGGTGATGATATATCTTTACATCTAAAACTAGATGGAAAGATAATAAAAGATGCTACCTTCACAGGAGTTGGATGTGCCATATCTCAAGCATCTACATCTATGATGATAGATTTGATAAAAGGTATAACTATAGAAGAGGCATTAAATCTTGTGGAAATCTTTATAGGCATGATTAAGAAGGAAATAACCGACGAAAAAGAATTAGAAAAATTGGAGGACGCCATAGTCCTTCAAAATATCTCCAATATGCCTGCTAGAGTAAAGTGCGCTGTTCTAGCATGGCATACATTAAAGGAGGCTATACAAGAAAACTTAAAGAGCTAAGAACTATTACTGTTCTTAGCTCTTTATTATACTTGATTATGAATATACAATTTCTGGTATTTTCGTCTTTTGGGTTTACATAACGTGAATGTTTTTATATAATAACCATATTGCATAGCCTTATAACTGCTGAATCCTAAATATTATAGGTACGGAGGAACCAAGTAAGGGGTTAATCCACATCTGTTGTGGTAGGGAGCCTTCTATCCCGAACCCGTCAGCTAACTTCGGAAGCCATATTACGGAAGGAGTGTATATGCTAATGAAAGGAAAAAGAGTATTATCAATCTTAATAGTTTTAACATTGTTGTTAGTACCAATCACTGGAGTATTTGCAAGTGAAAATTATGTGACGTTGAAATTCGGCAATAGAGGAAGTGAGGTTTCTAAGCTTCAGCAGGCACTGAAAAGTCATGGATATTATAAAATCTCTATAGATGGTATCTATGGTAAAGCAACTGAGAAGGCTGTTATTAATTTTCAAAAAGATAATAAGTTAGCAATTGATGGTATTGCAGGAAAACAAACTCAGACAGCACTATATGGTAAATCTGCTAAAGCTTCAAGAGGGACAACCACCTCCAGAAGCTCTATCAGAAGCTATAGCAATAATGATTTATTATGGCTAGCTAGAATCATTGAAGCAGAAGCTGGTGCAGAATCATACAAAGGAAAAGTAGCAGTTGGAAGTGTAATTTTAAACAGAGTTATTTCTAAAGAATTTCCTAATACTATCTATGGTGTAATTTTTGAGTATTATGGTAGTATTCCTCAATTCAGTCCAGTTGCTGAAGGAACAATCTATAATACCCCATCACAAGAAAGTATAAAAGCAGCTAAGGATGCTCTAAATGGAGCAAAACCAGTAGGAAATTCAACATATTTCTTCAATCCATCTAAAGCAGCAGGATCTTGGATTGTAAAGAACAAGACCTATGTAACTAAAATAGGAGGACATAGTTTTTATAGTTAGTTATTATAAAAGGTGTAGACTATAGTCTACACCTTTTATAATCTATCTCAAGGTAAAACAATAATATATTTGTAACTATATTGTAATCCTTATATAACTTTTTTGAAACTTTTTCTTATTCCTAAACTAGTATACTTAGGTTTGAAACTATGATTAACCTTAGAAGAGTTAGAGGAGATTTTTACATTGAATACTATGCACAATCGTCGTTATATATCAGGATTAGATGGGCTTCGTGCCTTTGCAATTTTATCTGTGGTTTTTTACCACTTTACATTTAGTTGGGCTAAAGGAGGTTTCTTAGGAGTTGATATCTTTTTTGTCTTATCTGGTTATTTAGTAACCTCTAAGATTTTATTATCAAGAGAAAATTTTAAAATAAAAACTTTTTGGAAAAACCGTCTTCTTAGACTATTACCCTCTGTTTATTTAATGGTTATAGTCACTGTCTTGTGGGTAATGCTTTTTATCCATAGACTTTTAACAAACCTTTTAGGTGATACAATATCTTCTATTACATTCTTACTTTGATAGCTTTGGCTCACCATCACCCTTGAAGCATATTTGGTTTTTGGCAGTACAAGAACAATTCTATATTTTATGGCCACTTATACTTATAATAGGACTAAAAATCACTAAAAAAATTGATAAGCTTTCAAGAGTGATTTTTATCGGAGCCTTACTTTCCGCAATTTTGATGGGTATACTTTATAATCCAACTGCTGATCCAAGCCGAATATACTATGGTACAGATACCCGTGCTTTTGAATTATTAATAGGAAGCTTTTTAGCAGCTGTTTTGGCAAACAAGAAACCTTTCACTAAGGAAGTTTCTAAAAAACAAAAAAACGAGTTAAAGCTCATAAGTATTATTTCTTTTTCTATCTTTATTTTTAGTGTTGTGTTTGTAGATGAATATAATAGTTTTTTATATAGAGGTGGATTATTTCTGTTTAGTTTAAACACGGCTTTACTTATAGCATGTGTTTGTCATCCAAAAGGAATTTTAGGTACTATACTTTCATGGAGACCTCTACGCTGGATTGGTACAAGGTCCTATGGAATATATCTTTGGCATTATCCTATTATGGTCTTAAGTACCCCTATTTATGAAATAGGAAATCCATCATACCTACGTGTCTTTTTTCAGCTAACTATTACATGTATTATTGCAGAACTTTCATATCGTTTTATAGAGATGCCAATACGAAAATTTGGGCTTCGAGAATATTATAATTACTTAGCTATTAATTTTTTTAGAGGGAAATCCTTAACATCGAAAAGAAAAACTACAGCTATAATATCAGTTCTAGTGATTATATCAATTTCCGTTGGTATTACTAGTATAGTAAAAATAAAATCAAACTTTAAAAAAGCCGAAGCATATTTACCTAGAAAAAATACAGTTCAAACTCCTAAAAATATGAATTCTGATAATATGACTTCTGATAAAAGTCCTGATAATAAAACTTCTGATAAAGGTTTTAATGAAAAAGATATAAGTGTATCTACTAAAAATAATGAAGAAACTTCATCAATGGAAATTGAAACTTATAAGGAGATATTGGCTATTGGAGATTCTATTATGTTAGATATTACTCAAGACCTTAATGAAAAATATAATAACATCACAATTGACGGAAAAATTGGAAGGCAAATGTCAGAAGCATTAACTTTAGCTAATAAATATACTGCATTTAATACTTCTGATAAAGCAGTTATCATTGAACTAGGGACGAATGGCTACTTTACAGATAAACAGATTGATAAACTCCTTGACTCTTTCTCAAAGTCACATATCTTTTTAATAAATACCCGTGTCCCACGTTCCTGGGAAAGCAAGGTTAACAAAACATTAGAAGAAAAAGCTGAAGAACGAGAAAATATAACTTTAATTGACTGGTATTCCATAGCTTCTAAACATCCCGAATACTTTGATCAAGATGGTGTACATTTAAATCCTAAGGGATCTGAAGCCTTAACAAACCTTATTAGCGAAAAATTAGAGACGTAATAATAATTTAGATTAATCAAAAACGGTGCTTGGCACCGTTTTTGTTACTTATAAAGTATCTTCCACTGAAACATACTTAGATTTTGGATTAACTATCTTGGTACAGG
>CAYMGW010000283.1:1773-3622 GCA_964390085.1 uncultured Tissierella sp. | reverse complement strand
GCTTTTATATGTCCCCTTAGACCTTTTATTTTTTTATCTCCAGTTAAATCATCAAACAATCCCAACAATCCCATAAATACAAATCCTAAAAGATATACCAAATTAAAACTGTCATTAAAATTAAATAATATTTTTAGAATACCTAAAGTAATTACCTGAATAAAAACAAATACTATCCCCATAGATGTAGGTATTAAATCAGATTTAAAATTTTCACATACAATGTTAGATTTTAATAACATGTCAATAACTTTTGGTAAAGTCATATAGGATAAAATAAAAGATAAAATAAAGCTAATTAACCAATAGTAATTCATAAATTCACCTTCTAAAATACATTATTATAAATGTTTTCAATATATCTCTAAACTGTTTTCCTCTGTGTATAAATCCTTTTAAATTTCTTTGGCTATATCTATGTTTCATAGTAACAGGCACTTCTATTATTGAAAACCCATTATTAATTGCTTGAATAGTCATAGCAACTTCTATCCCATATCGAGCAGGTATATAATCTATTTTGTCTATTACTTCTTTTTTATATACCCTTTGACCAGATAAAGAAGTATCTATTTCTTTCTTTGTAAAAAAATAAACTCCTTTTTTTGCTAATGCTTTTACTGCTCCAATTCCTCCTTTAGTATGAGCTGTAGTATCTGTTTTAGAAAATTTAGCTATAGATACATCTGCTTCTCCATTGATTATAGGTAAGATAAGACTTTCAATCTGTATACTAGTTTCACCTAAATCTCCATCAACAAATGCAATATAATCATATTCTAAAGTATCTATCGCTTTTTTCATAGCATACCCTTTGCCACAATTTTCGCCTAAATCAATAACAGATACATTTAATGAATTAGCTACATCTAAAGTATTATCCTTTGAGCCATCATTTACTACAACAATTTCATCAATATATTTTACTTTTTTTAAATTTTCTACTGTAGATACAATTAAGTCTGCTTCATTGTAAACAGGAACTACACATACAAGTTTTCCTTTTTTTTGCATAATATCTCTCCTAAAATCATTCTTTATGGAAATAAGGAATTACACTATCTGCTGTATCCTTAATACCATAATGGCCAGCTATTCCCTCCATGGATAATATCATGGCAACTTTACCTATGGTCATATCCACATTATCTACGGTGGAGATACCTAAATCTTTATATCCTGGTATATAGGAATAATTTACATTAGATTTTTCCACTCCCACTATAGGTATATTATATTTCTTAGCTATGTCAACAACAATTCTATCTACTTGATTAATTCTCTTAGAATTATCATTAAAGCTTCCTCCACAAATAATTAAATAGTCAATAGACTCATCATAAGTACCAATAGTTTGAATAAAACCTTCTCTTTCTAAATCTGAAAATATTGGGGCTGAAATTCCACTTATTATAGATTCAGTTATGGTAGTAATAGTAGTGTCCACAGGATTTTTAGATATATTAATATTCAGTTTCTTATATAATTTATCTAATCTTTCTTTATCTGTTATATTATTGTTTAAAGTAGTAACATTTACAACTCTAGCCCCTGCTAATTCCAAATCTCTACCTATTCCAGATGTAGTATAATCTTCATTAGTTGCAATAATCCCTATATTGAGACCTTCCAATCTGCCTTTTGCTATAGGTAAGTAACTATTTTTTATATATTCATCTTTATATTCATTCTCTAACTCTAATGAATTTATGTTGGATTTAAGTTCCTTGTTTTCATTAATCAAAGTCTCAAATTGTGAATCTATTGCTTGAGCAATAATATCTTTTTGCTCAATTACAAATTCTTGAGTATCCATAGTAAAAACAATAAATATCCCTATACCTAAAGC
>CAYMGW010000283.1:0-1763 GCA_964390085.1 uncultured Tissierella sp. | reverse complement strand
ATAAAATTTCATACTAGTTAACATATTATTCCTCCTTAAAGACCAAATAACATTCTAAGCTTAAATTTTAGTAATGTTAAAAAAGATTTAGTAATAGGATTGATAAGAATTAAGATAAATATAGGAATAAAAGCAGCTATTAAAATAAATACTAAATATTTAGTCTTAAATGTAGAACTATATAGTTTATTTACACCTCTAGCATCTACTAATTTGCCGCCTACCTTCAATCTTACTAAGAATGTACTTGACATGCCTTTTCTTCCTTTCTCTAGAAAATCAATCATATTTGTATGAGTTCCAACGGCTACAATTAAATCCGCATTATTTTCATAAGCTAATAAAAAGGCAATATCTTCACTAGTACCGGGTGCTATAAATATTTTAGGCACTATCCCAAGACTTTTAACCCTTTCTAACCCAGGAGCTCTTCCATTAGTATATGCATGTACTACAACATCCTTAGCCTTTAACAAACAATCGTCAGATACGCTATCCATATCTCCAATTATTATATCTGGGGTAAATCCAAATTCTAATAGGGCATCTCCACCACCGTCTACTCCTATTAGCACTGGCTTTACTTCATTAATATAGGATTTAATAGTGATTAAATCCATTTTATAATCCTTACCTCTTACAACAACAAGAGCATGTCGTTCTCCTATATTTGTGTCTATTTTGGGAATATCTACCTTCCCAGTAACTAAACTTTTTTCTCGCTTTGCATATTCTAACGTATTTTCGATAAATAAATCTAATTCTCTTTCAATATTATCATAACCTAATTTTGTTAATTCTTCAATCATACTATTATCGATATAAGTACATTTTCCAATTCTTTCCCCCATAAATACTATATTATCATCAGCAATTTCAATCTCATCACCCTCTTTAATAGAATCAAAAATTTTCCCATCTTCTACTTCAAAAATAGGTATATTCTTCTCCATTAAAATAGCAGGCCCTCGGTTAGGATACTTTCCACTTATGGTTTTTTCTGTATTTATAACACATGAAATTTTTTTATCTGCTAAAGAAATTGCAGCTATTTCATCTAAATCCTTATGAGATATAATAGCAATATCTTTATGCTCTAGTCTATTAGCTAGATTTTTTGTCTTTTTATCTTTTTTTATAATTCCTTTTATGTACATAGCAACCTCCGTAAAATATATATAACTATTATTGACAAAATAAAATATATTATATCATATAAACCATTTATTAGCACAAACTCTTAAAACCATCCTCCTAAATATTCAGGAGGATGGTTTTATTAAAAACTTGACATTAATTCATTTTGCTCCAATCTTAACTTATCCGCAATAAGTGCTATGAACTCGCTGTTTGTAGGTTTCCCTTTATTATTACTTATAGTATATCCAAATAATTTATTTATTGTGTCTACCTTTCCCCTAGTCCAGGCTACTTCAATTGCATGCCTAATAGCCCTTTCTACCCTAGATGGAGTTGTATTAAATCTATCTGCTATTTTAGGATATAGTTCTTTGGTGATAGCTCCTAAATAATCCATATCTTCAATAACCATATAAATGGCTTCTCTTAAATATAAATAACCCTTAATATGAGCTGGAATTCCAATTTCATGAATAATCCTAGTTATTTGTGCTTCTAAATTTTTTTCAGTAAAACTAGGCTTATTTGGTGCAAAGATTTCTGATTGTTCCTTCATTTTAATCATACTGTCTTCCATGCCTGCTATTTGTCTTAGCCTCTTTATAAAGACCTGGAAATCAAAT
>CAYMGW010000282.1:1843-3634 GCA_964390085.1 uncultured Tissierella sp. | reverse complement strand
TTCATTAAAATGTGTAAATTCCATCGTTTATCCCCCTATTTAATTCATATTTTTCTATATGTACTTTATTTTAATTATATTATACACTTTCTATATATAAGAAAGCAAAAGGATAAAATAACAAACTTATAAATCTAAGATTTCATGACACTGAAGAATTAATTATGTATAGCCTTATTAATAACCTGCATACCATAAGGATATTTAAAAATCAGCTTGCATTGTACGTACATTTATATTATTATGAATGTACGTACAATTATTCAAGGAGGGAATTATATGAAAAAAATTGCCATTCTAGGTAGTAGTGGTGGAAACCTTTATAACTTAGGGGGAAAAGAACCCCTTAAACTACTTGGAGAAATTGAAACACAATGTAAATCGGCAGGAATTGAAGTAGAAGAAATACAATTTATTGGAGCTAAAGCTTCAATGGATAATGTAAGTCAGGACACACCTACTAGGTTGTACACTTGGGACTCCATGGAAAGTAAAATAGCTTTATCCGATGAAAAAGCTCTTTCTGAAATCAATACTATGTCGGAAGAAAAAGATATAGCCATAGCAGAAAAGATTAACAACGGAAAAATAGACGGTTTAATTTTAATGAGTTCTGATCCAAAAAATGCAAATAAATATTCAATTAAAGCAGCAATAAATAAAAAACTTCCTATAGTTGGCACTGGTGGCACATCCATGGCAACCATTCAATCTCTAGGTGGTAATGTAATCGCAACTTCAGGCACTACTGGTACAACCAACAGGACCAGAGCAGTAGCCTCTGTACAAGCATTAAGTAAATATTGGGGAATTAAATATAAGCCAACCATAGGAAGTTCCTCTGGCAATAGCACCTCTACTGAGGACAATATATTCCAAAGAATTAGCTTTAGGGGAATAATGATGTCTGCACTCCCCGGATTTATTGCAATGGCATTAGTTCTTGCATTAAGTAAAGTTCCAGCATTTAGTAGCTTAGGAGATGTTTTCAATATATTAATTCAAGGTTTACCAGTTATAGTAGCAGCAATTGCAGCAAAACAAGTATCTGGATTAGATGAAGTAGGAATAGTTGCAGGAGTAGTGGCTGGAATGCTTTCATCAAAGGGTGGCTTAATAGGTGGTTTAATCGGTGGTATCTTAGCTGGTATTTTTGCTATATACTTAATTAGAATTGCCTTAAGTTGGAATTTCCCAGGAACAACTGCTAATATAGTTTCAGGAGGATTATCTGGTCTAATTGCCGGATTTATAGTTTATTTTTTAATATCACCTATTACATTAACGTTAGGTAATGGAATACGATCAGTAATTGAAGCTGCAGTAAATTTCAGTCCAATTTTAGCTGGTGGTGTAGCCGGATTATTAATTTGGCCTGCTATAATAGGTGGAGTATATCACGCAGCAATATTGCCAATTGTTTTGCTAGAAATGGAAACAACTGGAGCTAGCTTCTTAGGAGCTGTTGATATGACAGGATTGGTAATGGTTTCAGCAGGTATTACTTTAGCTAATATACTATTTCCAAAGCAAAAATCTGAGGCAGCCATTGCAGCACCAGGGTTTTTCATTAATATAGCATTTGGTACATTTGTTGAAGCCGCATATCCATTTATGTTCTCAGATAAATTAGTATTCGTTGGTGCCATGATATCAGCAGCATTATCAGGTATATCGGTAGGTCTATTTAATGTTCAAGGTACAGCATATGTACCTTCCATTACAGCACCTGCTCTGTCAAATAATCCATTAGGTTTTTTAATTAGTATGTTAGTAGGATTAGTTTCAGCT
>CAYMGW010000282.1:0-1833 GCA_964390085.1 uncultured Tissierella sp. | reverse complement strand
ATAATTACAGTAATAGCTAATAAGATTAATAAATCAAAAATCAGTAAGGAGGCATAATATGTTTACATCAGACATGGATAGCAAAAGAAGAAGAGCTTTAAATAAGGTTTTAGATGCAATAAAATTGCATGGAGGAACTACAATATTAAGTACAGGAATAACTGGAGATGATGCAAGACTTGCAAAAGCAGTAGTTGATGCTGGAGTAAAACTCATAGAACCAAATCATCCAGCTGTAGCTTTAGCAAGAGGATTTAAAGGTGTTACAAATATGCATGATGCAGAACAAATTCGTCATGAGTTGCCAATTAACGAAATGATAAAAGTTACTGAAGGCGTAAGAAATGTAGTAGGTAAAGATATATTTATAACTGTAGGAATTCCTGGAGGATTTCATGAGCTAGTACCAATTGACATTCCCGATGAAGTATTTTTAAATTTATCAAAAGCAGGTGCTGATGGGCTCCATATCCATAAGTCTAGCTTAAAAGACTTAGAAGAAGTGGTAAATAAAGCTCATAAATATGGTCTACTTGTAGATGCTTATATTGGACATCCTGATGATCTTCATACCTTTGGATTGCCTGCGAAAACTCCAGAAGAGGTAGCTAAAGTTGCTAAAGATATGGAAAGTATAGGGGTTGATTTCATAGGTCTCATGACAGGTATGAGCTATGAGGGCGCAGATGCTGGAGAAATTCATCCAGTTGTAAAAGAAAGACTTCATGCTTTAGTGGAGTCAGTAAAAGTTCCTACACTTGCAGAAGGTGGAATAAACCTAAATAACTTTAAGGCATTTTCAAATACAGGAGTTAATATTTTAGTTGTAGGTACTGCAATTGATGATGCAGCAAGAACAGCTGCCCAAGATGTGGTTAAAAAGTTTATGAAATAATAGGACAAAAAGCGCTAGTATAAGTTTATACTATCTATTTTTCTATTCTCGGCATACTAGCAAAAAATACATATCTACTACCTATATAATAACTCTCAACAAAATATAAAGGTTTTTTATTATCGGTATATACAGTACACTTCATCTTTAAAATAGGTTCATTTTTATTTATCTTTAAATAATGACTATATTTTTTAGGACATCCTTCAGCTTCCAAATATATATTCCCATAATCTAATTTCAAATTGTAATATTCTTCATATAATTTATATAAAGATGTATCACTATTAACTAATTTATCTAATTCTGGACATAATTTCTCAGATATATAAGCTATTTCATAACACATTGGTTCATCATTAGCTAATCTTAATCTTTCAATTTTATAAACATTTTCATCATCTTGTGTTTCAAGATAGCCTTTTACCATGTTATTAGGCATCTCAAGAGTAACACTTAAAATTTTACTAGATGGGGCTAAGTTCATATTTATCATCTGCTCCGAAAAACTTTCTAGAGAAGTAAGCTTATATCTAGACTTATGGTTATTCACAAAAGTTCCTTTTCCTGCTTGCCTATGAACATATCCTTCTTGAGCTAATTTTTGCAGTGATTTCCGAATAGTATCTCTACTTACATTGTAATCCTTCATAAGTTGATATTCTGGGGGTAACTGCATACCTTCTTCCCATATTTCATTTTTAATATTTTCTTTAAATCTATTATATAACTGCATGTATAAAAAGTCTTTTTTTGTTGTCAATTTTCGCACCCACTTTGAATTACATATAAAATAACCCACTAGTATTTTAAAATACCAATGGGTTATATACTATTATAATAATATATATTTGTCAATAACCTTATTGCTTTTTATCCTATTTCTATACTATCTCCTTCTTTAATTACTCCACCTTTTAAAACCTTAGTAAATATTC
>CAYMGW010000281.1:0-3638 GCA_964390085.1 uncultured Tissierella sp. | reverse complement strand
TATGATTCTTTTTCTATCTGAAAATTTATTTACCAAGTTTAATCCATAAAGGTGATTACCTTTATTAAATATAAGAGTTTCTTGTGAGTTTAAGTATTTGGGCATTGAATCATCTAAGACTCTCCCGCCAAATCCAATAACCTTTCCCCTAGTATCAATTATAGGAAACATAATCCTATTTCGGAACTTGTCATAGTATCCATCATTACCAGTTTTTTTACCAATCAACCCTAGTTTTTCTATTTCTTCATTTTTATATCCCTTAGATTGAAGATATTTTTGCAAAGAATCCCATTTATTTAAAGAATAACCTAAACCAAATTGTTTTATAACCTTATTGCTTATTTTTCTCTTATATAAGTAATTTAATGGTTCTTGCTCTTTAGTTAGGCTGGTGAAAAAAAATCTGGCAGCCTCTCTATTGATGTCATATCCTCTATTCCTCTCCTGGGATAATTTTTCATTCTTAGGCGCTTCTTCCACAGTAATTCCCAATTTATCAGCTAAAAATTTAACAGCCTCTGGAAATGTTAAATTCTCTTTTTTCATTATAAAAGCTAGAGCATCTCCTCCTTCTCCACAACCAAAGCAATGAAAAAATTGTTTAGTCTCAGAAACTGTAAATGAAGGAGTTTTTTCATTATGAAAAGGACATAATCCTATATAATTTCCCCCTGATTTTTTCAGTGAAATATAATCTGAAATAATATCAACTATGTCAGAAGCTTCTCGTACCTTTTCAATTGTTTCATCATTTATATAACCTGTCATATTATCACCTAAATATCTCACCTACCAAAATTTAATATAATATTTTCTTGCTATAAGATATATTCGACATAAATATCAAAAATCCTTCTTTTTTTTTAATATTTTTGCCAAGGTTTTGGTATAAAAATATTATTAAATAGATTAACTGCGTATCTATCTGTTGTTCCCGCAATATAATCACAAATAATATCTTCTATTTCCGAGTCCATATTCTTATAGATTTTCAAATGTTCTTCTGGTATGGCATTTGTATTTTTTAAATAATATAAATACAGTTGCTCTAAAACATATTCAGCTTTAGATTCTTCTGATTTTGCATTTTTATTAAGATATACGTTTTCAAACATATAAGCTCTTAATGCATTTGTTGCTTTCCCCACATCTTCACTCATCATTATAGTGTTTTTTTCCATACTATTTTTAATTATATCTAAAATCATAGTATTTATTCTTTCACCATGGCTTCTTCCCAGAATTTCTACACAATCCTTAGGTAGCTCTTCTTTTTTTATGACTCCTGCTCTAATGGCATCGTCGATGTCATGATTAATATATGCTATCCTATCTGCATACTTAACAACTTGTCCTTCTAATGTCTTGGACTTTACACTTCCAGAATGGTTTCTTATACCTTCCTTTACTTCATAGGTAAGATTTAAGCCTATTCGAGCATCCTTATGTTCTAAAAAGTCCACAACCCTTATAGATTGTTCATTATGCTTGAAACCTTTTGGGTGTAATTTATTTAGTACTCTTTCACCAGTATGCCCAAAGGGCGTATGTCCTAAATCATGTCCTAATGCTATGGCTTCCACCAAGTCTTCGTTTAGCCTAAGTGCCCTAGCTAATGTCCTCCCTATTTGAGCTACTTCTAGTGTGTGAGTAAGCCTTGTTCTAAAATGATCTCCTTCAGGAGCTATAAAGACTTGAGTTTTATGTTTTAATCTGCGAAAAGATTTAGAATGGATTATTCTATCTCTATCTCGCTGAAAGTCAGTTCTTATAGTACATTTATCCTCCAATTTTTCTCTTCCTTTGGAGTTTTGACTAAGCATAGCATATTGAGATAAATTATTCTTTTCTATTTCTTCAGTTCTTACTCTTATATTCATATATATACCCCTTTGTACTAATAACTCATAAATTATTCATATTATATATATACAACATAAGTTTTAATAATCCTTCTTTTATATAAAAATTTTTTAAATATTTCATAAATAAAATAGAAGTGCTATGTTAAACACTTCTATTCAAAGATTTTATCTCCGAAATTTTTCTTCATATGATCTATGACAATCCCAGCAGTCTCTTCTATAGCCTTATATGATACATCTATCACTATACATCCTAGCTTTTCCATTATCTCTCTAGAATATTCTAACTCTAGATTTATTCTATTTACATTTGCATAGTTTGCATTATCATCTAAACCCAGTGCCTTTAATCTTTCTTGTCTAATTTCATTTAGTTTAGCTGGATTGGCTACAAGTCCAATTATTCTTCTATTATCTTTCAAGAACAATTCACTTGGAGCAGGAACTTCTGGTACTAAAGGTACATTAGCCACTTTAAAATTCTTATGGGCTAAGTACATACTCAAAGGCGTTTTAGACGTCCTAGAAATTCCAACTAATACAATATCTGCTTTCCTTATTCCTCTAGGATCTTTTCCATCATCATATTTTACAGCAAATTCAACTGCTTCGACTTTTCTAAAATAGTTTTCATCTAGTCTTCTAATGAGTCCTGACTCTCTTTTAGGGCCATAATCAAGGACAGATTCAATTGCATCTAGAGCTGGAGTCATTAAATCTACTGTTGGAATATTGAATTCTTTTCCCTTTGCGTTTATGAAATTTTTTAGTCTTTCTATTACTATTGTATATATTACAACACTAGGCTCATTTTTAGCCTCTTCAAATATCTCCATTATCTGATCTTCAGCTGTAATAAAGGGGAATCTTCTAACTTCGTATCTTCCTGAATTAAATTGACTTAAAGCTGCACGAGATAATAATTCTCCCGTTTCCCCTATGGAATCTGATAATACATAAATTGTTAAGCTTTTGTCCATAAACTTTCCCCCTTTAATCATTTTTACCTAGTTCAACAAATAATCTTGTTATAGTTGTTTTTGTTATTCTGCCAATTATTTTATAATTTTTCCCTTCTGCATCTTTTTCAATTACAGGTAGACTATCTATTTCATGGTCAATTAGTTTCATTGCTGCATCTAAAACACTATCTTCTAACTGTACATATATAATATTTGGCATTCTTGTCATAATCATTCCTATGGGAACCTTATTTAAATCCATACCTCCCATTGCATTTCTAAGGAAATCCTTTCTTGATACAACACCAGATAAAACCCCCTTAGATGTAACATATATTGAACCTACATCTTCTAAAAACATCAGTACTATTGCATCATAGAGACTAGCAGCTTCATCTACTACTATAGGAACTGACTTTACATCAGCTACTTTTATATTCTTTATTTTTTCTGAAATATAAGATAGGCTAGTTTTACCTGTGTAAAAATATCCCACCTTTGGTCTTGCATCTAACATTCCAGACATAGTTAAAATAGCCAAATCTGGTCGTAGGGTTGATCTTGTAAGTTTCAATTTAGTTGCAATAGCTTCAGATGTAATAGGTTGATTTTTTTTAACTATCTCTATTATTTTTTCTTGCCTTTCACTTAATTGAATAATGATCTCCCCCCTAATATTTATCTATTCTAAAAATATAACTAGTATACTATTTATTAACAATCTTCGATAAATCGCAAATTTGTAGCATAGTATCGTATATCTTTCTCAATAGACCTAATCTATTATTTCTTATTTTTTCATCCTCTA
>CAYMGW010000280.1:0-3652 GCA_964390085.1 uncultured Tissierella sp. | reverse complement strand
CTAGATGAGGCTGATTTTACTGTAGCTCTTATAATGAATGCTACTAGTAAGAAACATGGACGTAAAGATATGATTAAGATTGAAAATGTTATAAATATAGACTTGGCAATGTTAGGATTTATTGATCCAAATATTACTGTGAATATTATTGAAGATGAAAAAATTACAGAAAAAATTAATTTATCATTGCCAGATAAAGTAGAAGGAATTATTGAATGTAAAAACCCAAGATGTATCAGATCTAATGAAAGGGGAATAGTCCATAAATTTGTTTTAATAAACGAAGAAAAAGGAACATATAAATGTGAATATTGCGACCAGATATATTCTTGGGAGGGATAAAATGGATATTCTTATAAAGAAAGCAAGAATAGTAGATGAGTCCAAGGATTTCATTGGAGATTTATATATTAGAGATGGAAAAATAGAGGATTTTGGGACAAACTTAAACTATAATTGTAAAGCAATAGATGGAGAAGGCTTAATTCTTATGCCTTCCTTCATCGATTTACATGTTCATTTTAGAGACCCTGGATTCACTCATAAAGAAGATTTATTCACTGGAGGACTAGCTGCTTTAAAAGGTGGGTATACATTAGTTAACTTAATGGGAAATACTAATCCCATTTGCTCTTCAATGGATACAGTAAAATATGTATTAAATAAAGCAGAACAACTGGATTTAGTAGATGTTCATCAAACAGTTTCTATAACAGAGAACTTTGATGGGCATACCCTTGAACATCTAGATACTTTAGATAATAGAGTAAAATTCATATCAGACGATGGAAAGGGAGTAAAATCAAATATCGTTATGTATAAGGCCATGATTAAGGCTAAGGAAAAGGGACTAACTATCATGACCCATGCAGAAGATGATGAGCTAACCCCAATAGATTATAGGATTTCGGAAAATATTATTACAATTAGAGATATTTATTTATCTAAAGTAACGGGAGCAAGGCTACATTTATCCCATGTAAGTACAATAGAGGCTATTGAGGAAGTAAGAAGGGCAAAGGCTGAAGGGGTTAATGTTACATGTGAAGTAACACCTCATCATATAGCTCTTTGGGATAATGATTTTAAAGTTAATCCTCCTATACGGACGAAATTAGATGCAGAATCACTTATTCAAGGAATAGTGGATGGAACTGTAGACACCATAGCTACAGACCATGCACCACATACTAAAGAAGATAAAGAAAAGGGAGCTCCAGGATTATCGGGCATTGAAACAGCTTTTTCAGTTTCTTTTACTACTTTGGTTAAGTCAAGTAGAATAGATTTAATGAAATTATCAAAGATAATGTCAGGGAATGCAGGAAGGATAATGGGAGTTAAGAAAGGGAAAATAGAAAAAGGTTATGATGGAGATATAGTTTTATTGGATTTAAATAAGGAAGTCATAATAGATGGAGAAAAATTTGTATCTAAGGGAAAAAATACTCCATTTAGCGGAATGAAGTTCTACGGAGAGGTAGTAATGACATTGAAAAATGGAGAAATTAAATATATAAATAAGGAATAAGAAATTTAGGGGTGAAGATGTGATAATAGATAGATTGTATGATGAGGTAGAGAGAAAAGGCAATGTATGCGTTGGATTAGATACAAGCTTAGATTATATTCCTGAGAAAATGAAGAAGAAGTATAAAGATATAGATGAGGTTATTTTTCAATTTAATAAAAAAATAATTGATTGTACTCAGGATATAACTGCAATTTATAAATTACAAATCGCATATTATGAAGCTTATGGAATTCGAGGATTATTTGGTTATATGAAAACCTTAGAATATTTAAAGAGTATTAATGCACTGTCCATAGGAGATGTAAAGCGTGGAGATATTGCTTCTACAGCTGATATGTATGCTAAAGCACATTTTGAAGGAGATTTTGAAACTGATTTCATTACTCTTAACCCATATATGGGATTTGATAGTATTACTCCATATTTAAAATACTTAGATAAGGGCAATAAGGGAGTATTTGTACTTCTAAGAACTTCTAATCCAGGTGCGAAGGATATAGAATATCTAGATGTAGAAGGTAAGAGCCTTTATTATCATGTAGGTGACAAACTAGAGGAAATGGGTTCAAAATATAAAGGAGAATCAGGTTATAGCTTAATTGGAGCTGTAGTCGGTGGCACTCATACAGATGAAGCAATTGAAATAAGAGAACGATATAAAGATATGTACTTCCTAATACCTGGATATGGTGCTCAAGGGGCTAGAGGTAAAGATGTAAGTCTTTATCTTAATGAAGGAAATGGTGGAGTTGTAAATTCCTCGAGAGGTATAATTACAGCTTATAAGAACTATGAAGATGGAATTAAAAACTTCGAAAAATATACTAGAGAAGCAGTACTTTCCATGAGGGAGGATATTGGCTATGAAGGATAGCTATAAAGACGGAATAATTTACTCAAATATAGAAATAAGTCCAAATATATATGAGATAGTTCTTGAAGGAGAATTTAAAGGAGTACCAGGACAGTTTTATATGGTAAGAGGATGGGAGGAATTAGATCCATTTTTGCCTAGGCCAATTAGTATTGCAGATATAGAAGGTAGAAAAATAAAGTTGCTATATGAAGTTAGAGGTAGAGGAACTCATATTATATCAAAACTGAAAAAAGGAGATAGATTAAGTATATTAGGACCATTGGGCAATGGATTTGACCTAGAAATCCAAGGAAAAATTGCATTAATATCCGGCGGTGTAGGTATTGCACCAATGTTATATTTAGCTAAAAATCTTTCAGGAGAAATTGATATATATAGTGGCTTTAGAAGTAATGCTTACTTTTTAGACCAAATCAGGCCTTATGTAAAGAATGTATTTATTGCTACAGAAGATGGTTCTACTGGGCATAAAGGTTTTGTAACTGAGTTGTTTGATCCAAGTAAATATGATTTGGTTTTAACCTGCGGACCAACTCCAATGATGGAAGTAGTGATAAAGATGTGTAAGGCTCATGTGCCAGTTTATGTTTCCATGGAAGCTCGTATGGCATGCGGAATAGGTGCTTGTCTTGGATGTACAGTAGAGACAATAAGAGGTATGGAAAGAGTATGTAAGGAAGGACCAGTATTCAAAGGTGAGGAGGTTGTATTGCATGACTAAGGTGAATATATGTGGTGTAGAACTTAAGAATCCAGTCATAGCTGCCTCGGGAACTTTTGGCTTTGGTAGAGAATTTGAAGAATATTTTCCCATAGAGAAATTAGGAGGAATATCTACTAAAGGTCTTACTTTAAATAAAAAAGATGGAAATAAAGGGATAAGGATATATGAAACACCCTCAGGAGTGATGAATAGTATAGGTTTGCAAAATCCTGGGGTAAGGGAATTTATCCAAGATGAATTACCATTTTTGGAAAAAAAGGATACAGTAATATTAGCCAATCTAGGAGGAAGCACTTTAGATGATTATCTACAGGGTATAGAATTATTAAATGATACTTCAGTCCATTTCATTGAATTAAATATTTCTTGCCCAAATGTAAAAGAAGGTGGTATGGCCTTTGGTATAAAATGCAATACTGCATCAGGAGTAGTAAAGGAAGCTAAAAAGATATCTAAAAAACCTATGATAGTAAAGCTATCTCCAAATGCTGAGAATATAAAAGAAATGGCTTATGCT
>CAYMGW010000279.1:709-3658 GCA_964390085.1 uncultured Tissierella sp. | reverse complement strand
AGTTTATTATCTTTGTCAAATATATCTCTGGCACTATTTAAAGTAGTAATGATCCAAGACTTGTTTATGCTTGCTACTTTTAAATCATAAATACCTACTATCTCTATATCTCTATTTTTTCCTTCTGGTGTAAGGATATTGATCTTATCTCCTATTTCTATACCAACTTCTTCCACTAAATTTTTTCCAGCCAATGCTTCTGAATTTCCTTCAGGAATTCTTCCTTTTATTAATTTATCATTAAATTTATACATATTATTTGCCTCATTAAATTCTACTCCTCTTAGAAGTATAGGATAAGATTCATCATCTTTAAATAAAAATGCTGAAGAATCTAATGACTTAGATACTGCTGAAAATCTATTATCTTCTTTTATTTTTTTAATAAGTAAATCATCATCCTCAAAATATTTTTCTTTTCCCTTTGGTATTATAGTAATATGGGAAGAACTACCTATTGTCTTATCTATCAAAGTATTTTGTAGTCCATCTATTAAAGAACCTATAAATATTTGTACTGAAACACCAATAGCTATTCCTATCAAAATAAGAATAGTTTGACCTTTATTAGACTTTAAAAACCTTGTAGCTATATTAAATGCTAGCTTCAATTGTTCCCCACTCCTTTATCTAAGTTCAAAATGTCTTGAAAACTTTTTAGTACATTGTCTCCTCCTACTTTTTTATACATATCAGGATCAGAAAAAAATGCACTTCCTCCTAAAAGAAACTTTACATTAAAATTTACATTGTTTTTGATTTTTTCTATCATTTTTTTTGTAGCTACTAAATTATAATGATTGGTTACACTTATACATATATAAATAGGGATAATAGTTTGTATAGCCTTCAGTACTGTTATTTCTGGAGTATTTGCTCCTATAAATGTAGTTTCATATCCTGCAATAGTAAAAAAATCAGAAACCATTCTAGCACCTAGTTCGTGATCTTCAAATTGAGGACACATAACTATTACACTACCTTTGTTCGTATATCCTAGCTTGTCTCTTTCTTTTAACACATAAGGATAAGCACATTCAACTATGGTCCTAATTATTCCACTTCTTACGTGTTCTTTCCATATTAAACTTTCCATATCTAAATCATATTCTTCTATTATACTATTCAAAGCAGGTGTTAAGATAGATTCATATAATTCGACTACACTTATATTATTATTCTCTAGAACATCCATGCATAATTTAAATGAGTTTTCCTTATTCTCTTCTTTTAAAAATTTCATTAGGTTTTCATATAACTTTTCCATACTAACACTCCTATTTATTAAAATAATTTTCCTAAAATCAACCGTGATATTTAATATTTATACCCACTAATAGTTGAAATATCCTAAGTTGTGCTGTATAAATAAAAAAATCTTTCCCTTAAAGGAAAGATTTTTTTATTTAATTGTTATGATGAATTTATTAGATATTTAAACTTTCAAGAATATAATATGGTTATTATTTAAGAATCTATTTACTACTTACCTTCATAGAAACAATTTGCTACCTTAGAATATCCCATATCTCTTAATACTCGTGTAACTACACCTCTAATCTCATAGGTGGAGGTTTTGCCATCATTACCTCTTATTTTGATGATTATATCTTCAACCTCTTTCGCTATAAGGTCCAGTTCCTTTTGATTGAGATGAAGATTCACATCATTTCCACAGTTGGAAATACTAGTCTTTATTTTTTCAGAAATAAAATCTTCTATTCTTCCATTTTTCTTAACAACCTTTAGCATTATAATTTCCCCCTTGATTATTTAATAAAGTCTATTAATAAATTAATTCAAAACTTCTAAAAAATGTTAATTATATTATAACAGAGTATATATGAAAATGTTAAGATAATTCTGATTCTTTTTTGGAGAAGATTATATAAGGCTTAAATACAGTATATTGTTTAGTTGACTAATATTAATTGTATATTTTTTTATGGATAAAGTTAGATATTGACAATGAAAGGGTATAGTAGTAATATAATAATATGTTTAGACGACTAACTAAATTGGAGGTATAAAAATGGAGATTATAGATAAGGATTCTTTATACTATATTTTTCTAGAAATACAAAGACTTCATTATTATCGCTCACATACACTTCTTGATGAAATAGGAATGTATCATGGGCAGCCGCCTATGCTTTTTATATTAAATAAAAAAAATGGTCAAAGTCAAAAAGAATTGGCAGATAGGTTGAATGTAAAACCTTCAACTATTACTGTAATGCTAGGCCGTATGGAAAAGGCAGGGTTAGTAGAGCGGAGACAAGATGATGAGGATCAAAGGGTATCTAGAGTATATATTACTGAAGAAGGAAAAGAAGTTTGCAAAAAAGCAAATCAAGTAATGAAAAGTCTAGAAGAAGAATGCTTTGGAAACTTTACTGTAGAGGAAAGAGTGATTTTAAGAAGATTATTATTGCAAATTAGAGATAATCTTCAAGCAGTAAATGACAAAGAATAAAGACAAAATTAGGAGGGAAATATGTTAAAGTTATTTAAAGAATTTAAGCCATTTACTATATGGATAATGATTATTATAATGTTGCTTTTATTTCAAGCTAGTACTGAGTTAGCTCTTCCTGACTATTTATCAAATATAGTCAATGTAGGAATACAGCAAAATGGAATAAAAGATGTAGTACCTGAAGTAATTAGAACTTCAGAATTAGAAAAAATAAAAATATTTTTAAATGATGATGAAAGAAATTTAGTAGATAGTAGTTATAAATTGATAAACAAAGATAATATAACTGAAAAGGAATATAAAGATTTTGTAAAGAAATATCCATTATTAGAAAAAGAAGAGCTATATATTTTAAATACAAAATCTAAAGAAGATATTGAAAAAATGAATTCTTTTTTAGGTAAACAAATGCTTATTATATGGGGAATAGAAAATGGGACTCCACAGGGAATGGCTGGAGGAAATAAAGG
>CAYMGW010000279.1:0-699 GCA_964390085.1 uncultured Tissierella sp. | reverse complement strand
ATCCTTTTGCTAATCTTCCTGAGGGAACAGATCCTTTCATGGTATTGAAAAACCTACCTAAGGAGCAACTTGATGCTATAAAGAACAGTACGGAAGAACAGTTTAAAAACCTACCTGAAACAATGATAAACCAGTCTGCAACAAATTATATTAAATCAGAATATGAAGCCATAGGAATAAATATGAGAAAAACTCAATCTAATTACATCCTATATACTGGTGGAATAATGCTACTTATTGCACTTTTAAGTATGGTGGCCTCCATAGGTGTAGGATTTATATCTGCCAGGGTTTCCGCTAGTTTAGGTAGAAATTTAAGGGATAAGGTGTTCAGACAAGTAACCGCATTTTCCAATGGAGAATTTGATGATTTCTCAACAGCTTCTTTAATAACTAGGAGTACAAATGATATACAGCAAGTACAAACCTTTAGTATGTTGATGCTTAGGATGGTATTTTATGCTCCTATTTTAGGAGTAGGTGGAGTTATAAGAGCTCTTAGAACAAATACTTCAATGGCGTGGATAGTTGCAGTAGGGGTTATGTCTATTTTAACTTTAGTTATAGTTATTTTCTCTATAGCCATGCCAAGATTTAAAAAGCTACAGAAGCTAGTGGATAAGGTTAATCTTGTAATGAGAGAATCCCTTAATGGACTAATGGTAATTAGGGCTTTTAATACTCAAAGGTTTGAAGAAA
>CAYMGW010000278.1:0-3669 GCA_964390085.1 uncultured Tissierella sp. | reverse complement strand
TTTATATCCGATAAAATATTATTAGATAATATTTTTACTGATAATTTAGATAAAAAATCAAAAGCAGTTCCTGATGAACATTCCTTATTTATAGTAATAGTTTGCTTTAACTTTCTATAATAAAGGAATGTTCTTTATAAGATCTGCTTTTACAAAATATATTTACTTTTGTATTAAAAAACAACTGCCATACTAAAGTGCAGTTGTTCTAGTTGTTATCTCAAAAACATTATAGGTTCCTTACCATTAGTAAGCATGGATTTTGTTCTCCCCAAATCTCTTTAATTTCTTCTAGAGGATAAAATCCTACTTTCCTATAAAATTCCCTAGTCTTTTTATAATTCTTATCAGGATGAGTTTCTCCAAGTGTTTTAACCATTAAAAATCTATATCCATTTTTCTGAGAATAGCTTACTGCTCTTTCCACTAAATCTCTTCCTATTCCCTTATTATGATATTCTTTCAATATTCCCATAGTATATATTTCTGATGTAGATTCATTATTGAATTTTAAACTTAAAAATCCTATCGGTTTATCATAGTCAAAAGCTGCGTAGAAAACTGTGTCTTTTACTTTATCTACATATTCTATAATAGCTTCTTCTATCCCAAACCAGTCTGGCAATTGTCTAAGTACCGAATCAGTAATGTTTGATTTTAGTTTTTGGTTATCTATTGATTTAATAAGGTAATCCCTGTATTCTAATAAGAGTCTCTTGAAAAATACTCTAAACCCTTCCCCAATTTTATCTCCTTTCTCCTTTCTTTCTATGTCAAAATAATACTTATTGCTACTAATCTCTACCGAAAGAGAGTCAAGTGGAAAGCCTTGGTTTCTTCTTGGATGAGGCTTGTCTGCAATTATAAACTCATCAGATGATATCTCATTACCTTGATATTCATATATATGTTCTTCGTCTAGCACAAGGCAAATTGCATTTTCATATCGAGCAAACACTTGTCCACCATTTTCTCTTGCAATTCCTCCGTAATATTCTATCATTTCTTCATCGGTTAATTCTTTTCCATTTACTCTTCTTACATATACTCCTGGCTGTTGTTCTTCTTTAAGCCCTTTTATATATAGACCGGAGTCACAGGAGAAGACTGGCATTTTAATTTTCTTATAGTATTCTAAAGCTTTTATTCTAGCATTTTCCAATGGATTATTTCCAGTTTCACCTATAGAATCTTTTTCAATAGCAACTGAATTTAATCCTACTATTTCTATATCTAAATCTTTCAACGTTTCTCTCATACTTTGAAGCTTTGCTGGGTTAGTTGTTCCATATAATATTTTCATCCTACACCTCTTATAAAAATTTCTGACTAAAGTATACGTATATATTGTGAAAGCAACTTAAAATAGTCATCACTATATCTAAAAAAGCTACCCTCATCTATCATTTTTTTTAATTCTTTTATATTCACCCATTTAACATCATCTACTTCTTCTTTCTGTAATATGATATCTGCCAAATCAATATCTTGTTTTACAACCCAAATATCAGTAAAATCATTTTTACGTTTATGTCTCAATGGTGCTAACATAGAGCTTCTATTAATATCTATACCTAATTCTTCCTTTGTTTCTCTACAGGCAGCTATAATGCTATCTTCGCCTTGAATTGCAGATCCTCCTGTTGTTGCCCATACTCCAGGAGCAAATTCTAAATGCTCTGGTCTTTTTTGAATTAATATCTCTCCATTGCTATTAATAATCCATATATGAACTACTAAATGATATTCATCTACTTTTAATTTTTCACCTCTAACAATAGTTCTACCCGTTGTATTTCCAGCTTCATCTAGTATGTCCCATATCTCCATTGTAGTAAATTCCTCCTATAAAAACTTTTGTTTAAAATATTCATAAGCCTCTTGTGAGTCATTATGATATAGCTGTAATGTTTCTTTCTTTAACTCCAAGTCTGTTAAATAATAAAATATCACTTTTTCTTTTGAGTCCTTAATAGCCTCTCTTATCTCATTTACAATTTTTTCACATCCCTCTTCTTTCCAACTTAGTTTATCCGCTAACAACACTTCTATTTCTATATTACTTGGTTCTCTCCTTGATGTTGTATGATATCTAATTGCATTTAAAATGTTTTCATCCCTTATCCCAAATACAGTATCTGCTATAAATCTTGATATCTTTTGATGTAAAATTGAAGGCATTTGCCTTTCCTCATCAGTAACTTCAATATTATTTTCTATACAAAATTCTATTATTTCATCCTTATTTACTACTCTTCCCAAATCATGACAATAGCAAGCAATATAGCTACCTTCTTCTACTAAGCCAAATTGCTTTTCAATATTATATAACTCTCTAACTACATCAAGTGTATGTTCATATGTATCTAACCTATCACACGCTAGAAAATATGCCTTTATATCCTTCTTAAAATTACCAGTTGTTTTAAAGTTTAGATACTTTTCCATATACCAATCCCTCCCCTATACTATTCTACATATAATATAAAACTTAGCCTAGGGCTAAGGTCAAGGAAATAATTAAATATATTTTCATAAATTATTATTTTCTACTTTCTTCTCTTAAGTACTGTTATTACCTCCCTACTATATCCATTTACATCTGATGTAAAACAATATACTAGTTTCCAGCCTTGATCTCCTAGTTTGTTAAGTTCATAATTAAATCGTTCCTATTTTCATTAATACTCCTTATCTTCAACAATGATTACTTGACTACTAGCTAATAAGTCTGGGATGTGTTTGTGATCTGCTCTTAACCAAACCATTCCTATATATATAATAGGTAATATAATTGATAAAAAATAAAATATAAATACAAAAATCGAATCAAATCCTCTATATATTCCTCTAATAATTGCCATATGAGCGCACTGCCATGGTAAGAATTTAAATATGTTTCGTATGATACTACTAATTACTGAATTTTTATGATATTTCACTTTAATTCCAACTTTGTTTTTTCCAAATGTAGAAAAAGGCTCCCTTGATTCTCTTCTACTAAAGTAAGCTGTAACAGGCAGTATAGTCGTTAAAAATGCAATTACTTGACTCTGCGATTCTTTAAATTTAGGAATTTCGTGAAATGCTGTAAAGTAAATTGCTATCATTACAATTGCTAATATAATCAAATAAAGAGCAATACATATATAATCCCATAAAAGTGCTTTAATTCTTAGGTTGATTCCTGAAGACCTCATATAACTCACTCCTATCTCCAATAACTTCTCTAACACTTATTTCGTTTGCTCCCCCTCTAATTCCTTATAATATTTTTCTCAATATACTCTTTTGCTTCTTCATGTGTCTTGGCACTAAATTTTTCATATCTTTCATGAACCTCTAAAATTTCTTTTATTGTATCATATAGTAAATCTTTATTTTCCCAATCCTTTATAGCTTTTATTACCTTCTCAAGGCAACCTTTTTGATAACTTATTTGTCCTAATACATGTATTACCATCTTTCTAACTCTTGGATTCTTTTCATTCTGTGCTTTATATAGGATAGGTAATACCTCTTCTGGATGAGTTCTTCCCCTAAGCTCAATTCCATGTATAACCTGCCTCCGTACTTCAGAATCTTCATGATTGTAAAACTTTCTTGCAAATTCTAGTGTAGGTTCAGGATTTATCTTACCCATCTGCTTTAATGCTCCAATTACAGCAT
>CAYMGW010000277.1:0-3680 GCA_964390085.1 uncultured Tissierella sp. | reverse complement strand
AACAGCATCCTCCCCTGTAATTTTTACCTACTCTGAAGATGGCAAGTTAGTTACACCAGATAGATATAGCTATAATGGTATAAAAATAACACCTACAGGAGAACTAGTTGGAAATAATATCAATATTGAATTTAAAGGAGAGTCATTTTCACACATAACTAATAATGGAAAATTAGATTTAAATAATTCTAAAGTAACTACTATAAACGGGGCGGCAGGTAATTATAGTACAGGTATCATAGTAAAGTCTGAAGTTAATACTTTAGTGCAAAATTCTATAATTACTAATTGTATAAATGGATTTATTCTTCGAGATTCTGGAGGCGTTATACAACTTCAGGGAAATAAAATAACAAAAAGTAACATTGGAATATCAATATTTAATTCTTTTGTCTCTAACGTAGGACAAATAAATATTAATAATAATGAGTTAAGTGATAACGAAAGTGGTATAGAAGTTGTTAATAAGGAAAGTAAAATAAACAAAATTTCCATTGAAGGTAACAGAATTTTAAGATCGAAATATTCAGGTATAAAATACTTAGCGGATGACATTACAAACGTTACAATTATAAAAAATACAATATCAGAGACAGATAGTGCTAGACAATATTCTGGTGGTGGTCCTATATATAGAATTGGATGGGCTTAAAACATCATCAGGAGTTAATTTTAACAATATTAATCCAAAAGACGTATCTTTAAAGAATAGTTTTACAAGTAATAATTATGATAGTGTAGTGATATCAGGTACTTTAAGTGAAAATTTATTCTTATCCAAAGGAATATCTAATTATGTTGTAGATAGTCATCTAGTAATTCCAGAGAAAGTGACATTAGACATTGAACCTGGAACGGTTATTAATATTCGAGGTCATATATGGGTAAATGGTAAGCTAAATGCAGAAGGAAAGAGTTTATCGCCTATTATATTTACTTCAATAAATGATAGTACAAATGGAATTACTCATAAACCTACAACAGGATATAATGTTTATAGAGATAATAACTTTGAAGCTATTTATGTGTTAGATAAAGGTGAATTTAGAGGTGTTAATACTAGAGTAAGAAACGGAGGAAGAAATTTTCAAGAAGGAGTAGAGAATTATCCATCTAACATTAAGGTATGGGGAAGTTTAACACTAATTAATTCAGAAGTAGGGAATTCTTTAACAAATGGTATATTTGGGACAGGAAACCTTATAATAATTAATACAAAGTTATATGATTGTATTAATTATGGAGTATTTACATCAGGGAATCTTACACTGACAAATTCTAAATTAATAAAAAATAAAAGAGGATTGACATTATCAAATATTAATGTAGCACCATCAATCATTTCAAATTCATTTATTGAAAACAGTGAATACGGTATATTTAATGGCTCAAAGATTACTATAGATGCTGCATATAATTATTGGGGATCGCAATATGGGCCATCATTCTATGATAGGGATAATGCTCAAACGGTTAAAAACGGCGATATGGTGAATAGCAATGTTAATTTCAAGCCATATTTAGCAACAGAATATAATAGTAATTTAGGTGATGATTTTAATAAATATATAAATAGTTTAGAGTATAGAAATGAAAAACATTTTGGATTAGAAGGAACAAATAGTGCTACAGGTAACTTTTCTAAAAGTTATCAAGATTTAGAAGCAAAATTTGGTGATCTTGATATAAAGTTAACTAGGACTTACAATTCTTTAGATAATAAAGATAGTATTATGGGTAAAGGATGGAGATTTGGATTCCAGGGAGAAATAAGTGACTATACTAATGAAGCGGGATTGAAATCAAAAATTATAAAATTACCTAATGGAAGTGCACAGAGTTTTAGGCAGAATAGTGATGGTACTTATACAGCTAATGATTCAAGAAATAAATTAGTAAAACAAAGTGATAATACTTTTGTACTTACCACAAAAGAGCAAAACAAATATTGCTTTAGTAATGGAAAACTTGTTTGGATAAAAGATAAGAATGATAATACTATTTCTATAGAATTTAATTTGGAAGGTAAAATATTTAAGATTACTGATTATACAGGGCGTATTTTTACTATTAATTATGCTAATGGACTATTGACCAACATAACAGAAACTATTAATGGAGTAGCTGGAAGAAATATTAATTACAGCTACCTAAATAGTCTTCTTAGCAAAGCTGAAGATTCAATGGGTAATATAACAATTTATGAGTATGATACAAATAAGCAGTTAAACAAAATTAAAGATAAGAATGGAAATATACTTGAATCAATTATTTATATTCAAGAAGGCGATAGTAAGGGAAAAGTAAAAGAACATAAAGATATTTTTGGAAATAATCATATATATAATTATGATAATTTAAATAATAGAACATTAATTACTGATAGTAATAATAAAACTATTGAACAATGGTATGATAATGAAAAATTTATAACATTTACTGTATATCCTGATAGAACAATATCTTTTATTGAATATTTTCTTGAAGATGGAATAAATAAGTATGGAGAAATCAAAAGTGAAGTAAATAGAAATAAGGTAACTAATAACTATGAAAGGGATTCTAACGGGAACATTATAAAAATAGTAAATGCAGATTTGTCACATAAGTCCTTTAGTTATGATGAAAATAATAATTTAGTCAGGGAATCAGATGAGAATGGACATTTTACATTTTACATTTATGATTCTAAAAAAAGAAACTTAATAAAAAAGGTGCAGCCTATTGATGGCATAAGTGAATATAAAGAAGGTGTGGATGATTCTAAGTATGCTATTACAAAATATGAATACTATTCAGAAGAAGAAACAATTCAACAAGGATATAAAATTAAAGCACTTTTAAAGAAAGTAATTGATGCTGAAGGAAACTCTATTACAAATACTTATGATTCAAGTGGAAATATTTTATCAGTTACAAATCAAGAGGGTAAAGTAACTACATTTCAATATGATAATTTAGGAAATATGAAAAACGAAATTTCCCCCAATAAGTATATTACACAGTTTGTACACGATAAAAACGGAAATCTTGAGAAAAAAGTAATGCATGGTGGTGAAACTACAAGAATTATATATGACTCATTGGGAAGAAAAGTTAAAGAAATAAGTGGAAAGCTATATAATTCATCTCTTGATGATTTATCAAACCATTCTTATAGTGGCGACCATGGTAGTAGATCTTCATATTTATTAAATGGCAAAATAGAATGGATTAAAGATGCAGAAAATAACTTAACAAAATACAATTATGATTTATATGGTAATGTTAAAACAGAAATTAAGCCAAATGGTGCTATATATATTTATGAATATGATGACATGAATAGAATTACAAAGATTTACTTTAAAGAAAATGCAAGTTTATCACAAATTTTACTTGAAGAAAATGAATATATCATAATTTCTGATGGAGCAACTCAAAAAATTAATAAAAAGTATGCGAATGATAACGAAAATATTATAACTTATTTAACTTATGATTATAATAATAGACTTATAGAACAAAAAAATGCTGATAACACTGTAATAAAAATTAAATATAATCCAAATGGAACAAAGAATAGTGAGACAGATGAAAATGGTAACACCACATATTTTGAATATGATGGTTTAAATAGGCTTATAAAGCAACTGGTTCCTTTTGAAGATACAAGTGGTATCAAAAAATATACTTATTCA